>NZ_QWGT01000046.1 GCF_003576405.1 Clavibacter lycopersici | reverse complement strand
CCGGCACGCCGCCCCACGCGACGAGGTCGCCGCGCGCGTCGAAGGTCCCGACGCCCAGCGCGTCCCCGCGCCACCGCCCGGCCGGCCGCGGTCGGGGCACGGGCCGGTCGCGCACGAGCGCCTGGTGCGACGACACGACGTGCCCCGCCTCCGCCCACGGCGCGTCGTGCCGCGTGACGACCTGCACCGTCACGTGCGCCTCCTCGGCGTGCCCGGCCGCGCGTGCCTCGACCGGCAGCGGGATCGTCGCCGCCTCACCGGCCGAGAGTGGCGCGTGCTCGAGGATCCCGCGGCCGACGGGCCTGCCGTCGTGGGCGAGGATCCAGACCAGGTCGACGTCGTCGGTGGACGCGTCGTGCCGCCGGTTCTCGACCCGCACGCCGGACCCGTCGGCCGCGACCCGCACCCGCACGGGCGCGATGACCGCGGCCAGCTCGGCGAGGCCGGGCGTGGGCGTGCCGTCGGAGAGGAGGAGCCCGTCCATCACGAACGGACCGTCGTGCACGGGCTCGCCGAAGTCGCCGCCGTAGGCGTGGAACGGGCGGCCGTCCGCGGTGCGCGCGAGCAGCCCGTGGTCGCGCCACTCCCAGACGAAGCCGCCGTGCAGGCGCGGCCAGCGGTCGATCGCGTCCTCGTAGTCGGCGAGGGATCCGGGCCCGTTGCCCATCGCGTGCCCGTACTCGCACAGGATGAACGGCTTCGCGCGCTGCTTCGCCCCCGTCGCGCCCGCGGTCTCGTGGATGCTCGCGACGGGCGTGCCGCACACCGAGTCGATCTCCTCGAGCGTCGGGTACATGCGCGAGTAGACGTCGGTGTGCTCGCCCGTGAGGTCGCCCTCGTAGTGCACGGGCCGGGTGGGATCCGCGCGCCGCACCCACGCCGACATCGCCGCGATGTTGCGCCCCGTGCCCGACTCGTTGCCGAGCGACCACATCACGATGGACGGGTGGTTCCGGTCGCGGCCCACGGTGCGGGCGATGCGGTCGAGGTACGCGTCCCGCCAGCGCGGGTCGTCGGAGGGGTTGTCGCGCCACTCGACGTCCCAGAAGCCGTGCGTCTCCAGGTCGCACTCGAGCACGACCCAGAGGCCGAGCTCGTCGGCGATGTCGATGAGGCGCGGATGCGGCGGGTAGTGGGAGGTGCGGATCGCGTTCACGCCGTTCCGCTTCATCAGCTCGAGGTCGGCGCGCGCCTCGGACTCGTCGAACACGCGGCCGCGCTCGGGGTGCGACTCGTGCCGGTTGACGCCGCGGAACGTGAGCCGGCGGCCGTCGACGAGCAGTGCATCGCCGTCGATGCGCACCGTGCGGAAGCCGATCCGCAGCGACGCCGTCTCGCCCGACGACGACACCGTGGCGTCGTACAGGCGCGGCCGCTCGGCGCTCCACGCGTCGACCGCGGGGATCGCCACGGGCGCGACGTCGGCCGCCGTCTCCCACGTCACGTGGATCCCGAGCTCCGGCACGCGCACCACCACGGGGAACGCGCCGTCCACCTCCACCTCGAGGCGGCCGGATCCGTCCGCCGGGTCCCGGTCGGCCCGCACCCGTACGTCGTCGAGCGCGCCCGCGGGCCGGGCGAGCAGCTCGACCGAGCGGAAGATCCCGGGCAGCCACCACTGGTCCTGGTCCTCCAGGTAGGAGGCGGCCGACCACTGGTGCACGCGGATCCCGAGCACGTTGACGCCCGGCACGACGAGCGCCGTCACGTCGAGCTCGGTCGTGAGGCGGCTGCCCGTGGCCCAGCCGACCTCGACGCCGTTGACCCAGAACGTCGCGAGCCCCTCGATCCCGTCCGTGCGCAGCAGCACGCGCTCCGCGCCCGCGAACGACGCCGGCAGCTCGAACGCGCGCCGGTGCTCGCCGGTCGGGTTCGCGTCGGGCACGTGCGGCGGGTCGATGGGGAACGGGTACTGCAGGTTCGTGTACGCGGGCGATCCGTGGCCGTGCAGCACCCAATGGGAGGGGACGGGCAGCGTCGTCCAGCCGGCCGCGTCGAGGGCGGCGTCGTCGAGCGCGGGATCCGCGACCTCGGGCACGCGGCCGGGGTCGTCGACGGGCGCCTCCGCCAGCAGGCGGAACCGCCAGTCCCCGTCGAGGGAGTGCACGGGCGCGTCCGTCGCGGACCGGGCGCGCGGCGGGAGACGGGACGCGGATCCGGGGGCGACGTCGTCGAGGTGGGACATGCGGGTCCTCCAGTGCGGGTCGGGGCAGGGGCGGATGCGCGGGCGCGGCGGCGGATCCGACGCGAGTGCGGAGCGGACGTTGCGAGATGGAGGCGCGCGGGCGGGCGCGGCTCAGGCGAGCGCCGCGAGCCCCGCGAGCGCGGCCCGGTCGGCGACGACGGTCACGCGCGGGTGCCGCTGCAGGATCGAGGCGGGCACGGACTCCGTCACCGGTCCGGTGAGCGCGGCGGCGAGCGCGTCGGCCTTCCGCGCGCCCGAGGCGACGAGGAGGATCCGACCGGCCGACATGATCGTCGCGATGCCCTGCGTGATGGCGTGCGTCGGCACCCGCGCGGGATCCCCGCCGAAGTACCGCGCGTTGTCGCGCCGGGTGCCCTCGGCGAGGCGCACCACGCGGCTGACCCCGTCGAACGGCGAGCCCGGCTCGTTGAAGCCGAGGTGCCCGTTGGCGCCGATGCCCACGATCTGCAGGCCGGCGCCGCCGAGCCGACGGATCCGCCGCTCGTGCTCACCGGCCGCCGCCTCCGGGTCGGCCGCCGCGCCGTCGGGCACGATCACGCGCGCGCTCGGCACGTCGAGCGGATCCGCGATGCGCTCCCGCACGAACGCGAGGTACGACTGCGGGTGGCCGACGGGCAGCCCCACGTACTCGTCGAGCGCCACGAGCGAGAGCCCGTCGGTGACGAGGCCCCGCTCGCGGTGCCGCCGGGCGAGCTCCGCGTAGAGCGGCTCGGGGCTGGATCCGGTCGCGACGCCGAGCACTCCGGCCGGGTCGTTCCCGAGGAACGCCTGCACGACGTCGGCGGCCTCGGCCCCGAGCGCGGCCGCGTCGTCCACGGCCCGGATCCGGGGCGCCCGCGCCGAGAGGGCCGTCACTTCAGCGCGCCCTTCGCGATGTCGCCGATGAACTGCTTCGCGCCGACGAGGAACACGACGATGAGCGGGATCACCGCGAGCAGCGCGCCCGCCATGACCATCCCGTAGTCCTTGCCGTGGGCGCTGTTCAGCTGGCTCATCGCCACCTGGAGCGTGAGCGTGCCCGGGTCGTTGAGCACGATGAGCGGCCAGAGGTAGTCGTTCCACGCGGCGATGAAGGTGAAGATCCCGAGGAACCCGAGGCCCGGCCGGATGAGCGGCAGGCACACCGTGAGGTACTGCCGGAAGAACCCGGCGCCGTCGATGCGGGCCGCGTCGATGAGCTCGTCCGGCACGCTCGAGACGATGAACTGCCGCAGCCAGAAGATGCCGAACGCGTTCGCCGCCGCCGGCACGATGAGCGCCTGCAGCTGGCCGACCCAGCCCAGGTTGATCATCGTCACGAACTGCGGGATCACCGACAGCTGCGCGGGCAGCATGAACGTCACGAGCAGGAGCGCGAACAGCGCGCGGCGGCCGGGGAACTCGTACTTCGCGAACGTGAACGCGGCGATCGAGTCGAAGAACAGCACGAGCACCGTGACGGAGACCGCGACGATCACCGTGTTCATGAGCGATCCGCCGAAGTCGATCGTGCGGAACACGGCCTGGATGTTGTCCCACAGGTACGGCCCCGGCACGAGCACGGGCGGCGACTTGTAGATGTCGCTCGTGGTGTTGCTCGCCATCACGACGAGCCAGTACAGCGGGAAGAGGCTCACGATGGATCCGGCGAACAGGATGCCGTGCAGGATGACGCGGCCGGGCGGCAGCTGGCGTCGACCCGCGGGCCGGCCGGTGCGCTCGTCGTCGGTGCGCGGGCGCCCGGAGGCCTGGTCGGCGACCCGTGCCGCGGCGGATCCCGCGGCGTGGACGGTCGTGCTCATGCGCGGTGTCCCTTCCTCGTGCCGGGCGCCCGCACGGGCTTCTCCTTCTTCTCCGAGCCGAGCCGGAAGCTGATGATGGAGAAGATCACCACGAGCAGGAACACGCCCCACGCGATGGCGGCGCCGTAGCCGAAGCGGTTGTAGTTGAAGGCCTGCTGGTAGAAGTACAGGACGGTCGTGAGGCCGGCCTGGCCCGCGCCGCCCGAGTTCGGGTTCGTCGTGCTGGACGAGGCCGTGAGCACCTGCGCCTCGGTGAAGCTCTGCAGCCCGGTGATGGTCGAGACCACGAGCACGAACAGGATCGTGGGGCGCAGGAGTGGCAGCGTCACCGACCAGAAGGTGCGGATCGCGCCCGCGCCGTCGAGCTTGGCGGCCTCGTAGACCTCGGTGCCGATGGCCTGCATGCCCGCGAGGAAGATGATCGCGTTGTAGCCGGTCCACTGGTAGGTGATGAGGATCGCGATGGTCACCTGGATCGCCCACGGCGTCGAGAGCCAGGCCACGCCGTCGAGCCCGATCGCGCGGAGCCCCGCGTTCACCAGCCCGAAGCTGTCGCCGAATATGGATCCGAAGAGCACGGCCATCGCGACGACCGAGGTCACGTTCGGCACGAAGTAGCTGATCTTGTAGAACGTGCTGAGCCGCTTCGCCGAGTTGAGCATGGCCGCGACGACGACCGCGATCGCCATCATCGGGAACGTCGACAGCGCGAAGATGATGAGCGTGTTCCTGATCGACAGCCAGAAGGTGGCGTCGGCCGCGAGGGCCTGGAAGTTCGCGAGCCCCACCCACTTGGCCGTGCCGAGCCCGTTCCAGTCCTGGAACGAGAGCACGAGCGAGTAGAGCGCGGGGAACAGGCCGAAGATCAGGAACAGGATGAAGAACGGCGCGATCGCGACGTAGTACGGCCAGGTGCGGCGGATCCCGCGGGTGCCCGCGCCCGCCCGGGACGGCGCAGGCGGGCGCCCTCCCGGGCGGACGGCGACGGGGATCACTGCTTCGCGGTCTTCAGGGCGGCCTCGCCGGCGGCGACGGCGTCGGTCCAGGCCTGGTCGGGGTCCTTGCCGAGCGACGTCACGTTCTGCAGCTCGGTGACGAACGCGGCCTGCACCTGGTTGTCGTAGGGGCTCGTGTAGGCGGTGGGCATCTTCGCGGCGGCGTCGGCGAAGATCCCGACGGTGGACTGCCCGCCGAAGAAGTCGTCGCCCTTCTGCAGCTCCGGGGAGTCGTAGGCGGCGGTGGCCGACGGGAAGATGCCCTTGTCGGCGTACGCGGTGACCTGGTTGTCCTCGCTCAGCACGTCCTTGATCACCGCGAACGCGGCCTGCGGGTCCTTCGTGCCTGCGGGGATGGAGAGGAACGAGCCGCCGATGTTGGCCGGGCCGCCGGGCATGGGCGCCACGCGCCAGTCGCCGGAGGTGTCGGCCGTCGCGCTCTTGAGGTCGGCCTGGTACCACGAGGCGCCGAGCAGCGCGGGGAGGGATCCGCCGCTGATGGCCGAGGCCCAGTCGGGGCTGCCGTCGGTGACGTTCGCGGTGAGGCCGTCCTGCCAGGCGAGCACGGCGCGATCCCACGCGGCCTTGACGGTCGGGCTGTCACCCGTGTAGTCCCCGTCCTCGTCGACGAAGCGGGTGGTGCCCTGGCCGAGCGACTTGGTGAAGACGTCGGACGCGTCCACGAAGATCGCGCCGCCGGTGGCCGCCTTGAGCTTCTTCCCGAACGCGAAGTAGTCGTCCCAGGTGGCCGTCGCCGCGGCGACGTCGGCCGGCTCGCTCGGGAGGCCCGCCTTCTGGAAGACGTCCGCGCGGTAGTAGAGGGCCGTCGGGCCGATGTCGATGGGGAGGCCGATGAGCTGGCCGTCCTCCGTGGTCGCCTCCTTCAGCTTCCACGCGGGGTACTGGTCGGTGACGTCCTTCGCGCCGAGCTGGTCGAGGTCCTCGAAGAGCCCGTCCTCGCTGAGGAAGTAGGGCATGTCCTCGCCCTTGACGCCGGTGATGGAGGGGAGTCCCGACCGGCCCGTGAACGTGGTGACGAGCTTCTGCTTGAAGTCGCCGCCGATCGTGGAGACGTTGAGCGTGGTGCCGGGGACCTCGTCCGGCACCTTGTCGAGCACCGTCTGGCTGAGGCCGTCCGGCCAGATCCACAGGTCGAGCTGGCCGCCCGCGGAGGATCCCGACGACGACGAGCAGGAGGCGAGGACCGGCGCGAGGAGCGCGAGGGTCGCGACGCCGACGACGATGCGCCGGGCGCGGGACCGGCGGGCGGGGAGGAGGGACATGGTGGTTCTCGATTCGGTGGGGGACGGGCGGGTCGGGGCGGGGAGTCGGGCGGGGAGTCGGGGCGGCGCGGGATCCGCGGCCCGCGTCAGGCGAGCAGGCGGGCGCCGTCGGGATGGTCGATGGCGTCGACGAGGTAGTCGTAGCGGCCGGGCTCCGCGGCGTCGGGGTGCGCGCGCAGCCAGGGCACGAGCTCGTCGAGCCGAGGGGCGCCGGACGCGCCGCCGGGACGGGTGACCGTGATCCCGGCGACCAGGCACGCGAAGTCGACGCGCTGCGTGAGCGTCCACGGCGGCCGGGCGGACGCGGCGAGCGCGGCGCCGAACACGTCGCCCGCGCCCGTCGCGTCGACGGCGCGCACCGCGAGGGGCGGCCGCGAGACCTCCTCGCCGCGGGCCGCGTCCACGGCGACGACGCCGCGGGATCCGGACGTCACGACGCTGAGCGGCACCCGCTCGGCGAGCGCACGCGCGGCCTGCGCGGCCGAGTCGGTGCCCGTGTAGGCGGAGGCCTCGAGCTCGTTCGGGAGGAAGGCGTGGCACTCGTCGAGCTGGTCGAGGATGGCGGGATCCCAGCGCTCGGACGGGTCCCAGCCCACGTCGGCGTAGACGTCGGTGCCCGCGGCGGCGGCGCGGCCGATCCAGGAGCTGCGGTGCGGATCCAGGTGCACGAGCGCCGCGGCGGCCGGCGGCACCTCCCCTGGGACCAGCTCGTCGGATCCGAGCGGGCAGGCCACGCCGCCCGTGACGAGCGCGCGGTCGTCGTCGTAGCCGAGGCACGCGGTGACGGGCAGCGCCCAGTCCTCGAGGGTCACGAGGTGGTCGAGCGACACGCCCTCCGCGGCGAGCGCGGCGCGCACCAGGAGGGAGAAGGGATCCGTGCCCACGGCCGCGGCGATGGCGGTCGGCACCCCGAGGCGCGCGCCGGCGACCGCGAAGTTCGCGATGCCGCCGGGGCCGTGGCCGAAGGACGGCGTCCAGATCTCGTGGCCCGGCCGCGGCGCGCCCGGCAGCTCGCCGAACACGACGTCCGCGAAGACCTGCCCGACGACGAGCAGCCCGGCGGGGGCCTGGTCGGCGGTGCCCTGACGGGGAGGCGGGGCTGCGGGCACGGGGACCTCATTCCTTCGGGTGGGCCGCGACGCGGCCTCGGGCGGCGAGCGGTGCGGGTCCGCCGACGGCGACGCTGCCGGCGGGACGAGGTCGACGGGTGCCCGCCGACCGGTAGTGACGTTTCTAGCCCATGTGAGCACAAGGATGGAAGACCTTGTTCATTACAAGATTGTTTCTGACTGATCCTGCGCGCTAATGTTCATCTCATGAGAGACGCCCGAGAGTTCGTGATCCTCGACCGGCTGCGCGCCACCCGCAGCGCCACGGTCGCCGAGCTCGCCGAGGCCGCCGGCACGAGCGACGCGACCATCCGCCGCGACCTGGCCCGCCTCGACGAGCAGGGCGCGCTCCGGCGCACCCACGGCGGCGCCGTCCTCGTCGAGGTGGACGCGCCCTTCGCCGAGGTCGAGCAGGTCAACCGCGAAGCCAAGGAGCGCATCGCCCGGGCCGCGGCGGCGCAGATCCAGGACGGCCAGTCGGTCGTGCTCGACATCGGCACGACGACGCTGCACCTCGCCGAGCAGCTGCGCGGCAGGTCCCTGACGGTGATCACGGCGAACGTCGCCGCGTTCGACGTGCTGCGCGACGACCGGGCGGTGCGGCTCATCCTGCTGCCGGGCGACTGGGATCCGGTCTACCGCTCGGTGTCCGGCCCGCTCACGGCCGAGAGCCTGCGGATGCTGCACGCCGACCACGCGTTCGTGGGCGTGAGCGGCATCGCCGACAACGGCGACCTGCGGGACACGACCATGGCGCAGGTGCCCATCAAGCGCGCGATGGCCGAGATGAGCGACCGGGTGACGGTGCTCGCCGACTCCTCCAAGTTCCCGGGCACCGGCGCCGGCCGTGTCGCCCCCACCGCGTCGCTGACGCAGCTGATCACCGAGGCCGCCCCGCACGAGCGGGTGTCGCAGGGCCTCGCGGACAAGGGAGTGTCGGTGACCGTCGCATGAGGCTCACGATCCTGGGCGGGGGCGGCTTCCGCGTCCCGCTCGTCTACTCGGCGCTGCTGCGCGACCACGAGGCCGGCCGGGTGGACCACGTGGCCCTCTACGACACGGACGAGGTGCGCCTGACGGCCGTCGCGCGCGTGCTCGCCGAGCAGGCCGCCGCGTACCCGGACGCCCCGGTGATCACGCTGCACACCGACCTCGACGAGGCGCTCGCGGGCGCCGCGTTCGTGTTCTCGGCGATCCGCGTGGGCGGCATGGCCGGGCGCTCGTGCGACGAGCGGCTCGGCATGGCGCACGGCGTGATCGGGCAGGAGACCGTCGGCTACGGCGGCATCTCGTACGCGCTGCGGACGCTGCCGGTCGTCATGGACCTGGCCGAGCGGATCCGCGTGCAGGCCCCCGACGCCTGGGTCATCAACTTCACGAACCCCGCGGGCGTCGTCACCGAGGCCATGTCACGCGTGCTCGGCGACCGCGTCATCGGGATCTGCGACTCCCCCATCGGACTCGCCCGCCGGGTGCTCGGCGCTCTCGGCGTCGCGGGCGACGACGTGGTCATCGACTACGCGGGCCTCAACCACCTCGGCTGGCTGCGCGGCCTCCGCGTCGACGGCCGCGACGTGCTGCCTGACCTCATGGCCCGCCCCGACCTCATCGGCACGTTCGAGGAGGGCCGGCTCTTCGGCGCCGAGTGGGTCACCGAGCTCGGGGCCGTGCCGAACGAGTACCTGCACTACTACTACTTCCGCCGCGAGGTGCTGCACGCCGACCAGCTCGCCGCCCAGACCCGCGGCGGCTTCCTCGTGGAGCAGCAGGGCCGGTTCTACGAGCAGCTCGAGCACCGGCACGACGTGTCCGCGCTCGCGCTCTGGGAGCGCACCCGGCTCGACCGCGAGACCACGTACATGGCCACCAACCGCCAGTCGGCCGGCATGGGCGACCGCGACGAGGACGACCTCGTCTCCGGCGGCTACGAGGACGTCGCGATCGCGCTCATGCGCGGCATCGCGTACGACCAGAGCGCCCGGCTCATCCTCAACGTGCGGAACCGCGGGACGCTCGCGGCCCTCGACGCCGACGCCGTGGTCGAGGTGCCGTGCGTCGTCGACGCCTCGGGCGCGCATCCGGTCGCCGGCACCGAGCTGCCCGACTTCGGCGTGGGCCTCGTGACCAACGCCAAGTACGTGGAGCGGCAGACCATCGAGGCCGGCCTCGGCGGATCCCGTGCCGCCGCCGTCCGCGCCCTCGCGCACCACCCCCTCGTCGACTCCGTCACGGTCGCGCGCTCCCTGCTGGAGGACGCGATGCACGCGTTCCCGGCGCTCTCCTACCTCCGCTGACGCGCCGCTCCCCACCTCGCGCGTCCCACCCGCCTGCCTGCATCCCGACCTCCCGAAGGACTCCCCATGCACCAGAACCAGAAGCTCGTCCAGGAGCGGATCCTCCGAGCGCTCGACGAGCGGATCACCCCCGCCGTCTACTCGTCGAAGACCCCCGTGAGCCTCCGCGCGTGGATGGCGCCCGACGAGCCCGTGCCCGTCGCCGAGGCCATGCGGCAGGAGTACGCGCCCTTCGAGCTCGGCCAGCCGTGGGGCCGCGCGTGGTCCACGTGGTGGTTCGAGGTCACGGGCGAGGTGCCCGCCGAGTGGGCGGGCCGCACGGTCGAGCTGCTCATCGACCCCGGCTTCATCGGCGACTGGCCGGGCAACCAGGCCGAGTGCCTCGTGCACACCATGGACGGGGTGCCGGTCAAGGGGATCCACCCGCGCAACACCTACGTGCGCCTCGCCGACGAGGCCGCGGGCGGCGAGAGCGTGCGCTTCCTGGTGGAGGCGGCGGGCAACCCCGACATCCTGGTGAACGAGTTCGTGCCGACGCCCTACGGGGACAAGGCGACCGCGCCCGCCGAGCCCATCTACCGCTTCCGCCAGGCCGAGCTCGCCGTGTTCGAGCCGGAGGTGTGGGCGCTGCGCTTCGACGTCGAGGTGCTGTACCAGCTGCTGATGGAGCTGCCGGAGACCGAGCCGCGCCGCCACGAGGTGCTGCGCGCGATCGAGCGCGCGCTCGACGTGCTCGCGATGGACGACATCGTCGGCACCGCGGCCGCCGCCCGCGCAGAGCTCGCCGACGTGCTCTCGCGTCCGGCCGTGCCGAGCGCGCACACCCTGAGCGGCGTCGGCCACGCCCACATCGACAGCGCGTGGCTCTGGCCCATCCGCGAGACCAAGCGCAAGACCGCGCGCACCTTCTCCAACGTGCTGCGGCTCGCCGAGCAGTACCCCGACTTCCGGTTCGCGTGCTCGCAGGCGCAGCAGTACGTCTGGGTGAAGGAGAACTACCCCACGGTGTTCGAGGGGATCAAGGAGGCCATCGCCGCGGGCACCTGGTACCCGGTCGGATCCATGTGGATCGAGCCCGACGGCAACCTCCCGGGCGGCGAGGCGATGGTCCGCCAGCTCACGCACGGCATGCGCTTCTTCCAGGAGGAGCTCGGCGTCGAGACCCACGGCGTGTGGCTGCCCGACTCGTTCGGCTACACGGCGTCGTTCCCGCAGATCGCGAAGCTCGCGGGGCTCGACTGGTTCCTCACGCAGAAGCTGTCCTGGAACCAGACCAACACGTTCCCGCACCACACCTTCTTCTGGGAGGGGATCGACGGGTCGCGGATCTTCACCCACTTCCCGCCCATCGACACCTACAACTCCACGCTCGAGGCCGAGGAGACGCACCACGCCGTGCGGCAGTTCCGCGAGAAGGGCAGGGCGACCATGTCGCTCGCGCCCTTCGGCTACGGCGACGGCGGCGGCGGGCCCACGCGCGACATGATGGAGCGCCAGCGCCGCACGGCCGACCTCGAGGGGTCGCCGAAGGTGATCGTGGAGCACCCGGACGAGTTCTTCCGCAAGGCCGAGGCGGAGTACCCGGACGCGCCCGTGTGGGTCGGCGAGCTGTACCTCGAGCTGCACCGCGGCACGTTCACGTCGCACGCGCGGGAGAAGCGCGGCAACCGGCAGGCCGAGCACCGCCTGCGCGAGGCCGAGCTGTGGTGGACCATCGCGGCCGTCCGCACGGGCGCCGACTACCCGTACGAGGCGCTCGACCGCCTCTGGAAGCAGACCCTGCTGCAGCAGTTCCACGACATCCTCCCCGGCTCCTCCATCACCTGGGTGCACCGGGAGAACGAGGAGGACTACGCGCGCAGCCTCGCCGAGCTCGACGCGCTCGTCGCGGACGCCATCGCCCGGGTCACGGCGCAGGCCGTCGCGGACGGCGAGGGCGACGGATCCGGGGCCTTCGCGGTGAACTCGACCGGCCATGCGCGCACCGCGCTCGTGGAGGCGCCCGACGGATCCGCGCTCGCGCTCGTCGCCGTGCCCGGCAGCGGGATCGCGCCGCTCGTCGCGGTGGATCCCGTCGCGCCGGTCGTCACGACGCGCGCCGACGGCGGCACCGTGCTCGACAACGGCCTGCTCCGCGTCACGCTCGACGCGCGCGGCCTCATCACCTCGATCGTCGACCTCCGCCATGCCGACCGCGAGCTCGTGCCCGCCGGCCGCGCCGCGAACCTGCTCCAGCTGCACGAGGACATCCCCACCGCGTGGGACGCCTGGGACGTCGACGCGCACTACCGCGCGAGCCGCACCGACCTCGTGGGCGCGGCCTCGGTCGAGCTCGTCGAGGACTCGCAGCTCCGCGCGACCGTCGAGGTCGTCCGCCAGTTCGGGCGCTCACGCGTGGTGCAGCGTGTGTCGCTGCACGCCGACGACGCGCGGATCCACGCCACGGCGGACCTCGACTGGCTCGAGGACGAGAAGCTCCTCAAGGTGACCTTCCCGCTCACGATCCACGCGCAGCACCACAGCGCGGAGATCCAGTTCGGGCACGTCCGCCGCCCCACGCACACGAACACGTCGTGGGACGAGGCTCGCTTCGAGGTCATGGCGCACCGCTTCGTGCACGTGGAGGAGCCCGGCTACGGCGTCGCGCTCACCAACGCGGGCAGCTACGGCCACGACATCACGCGCTCGGTGGGCGCGACGGGCGAGGTGGAGACGGAGCTGCGGATCAGCCTGGTCCGGGCCGCGCGCTCCCCCGACCCCGTGCAGGACATCGGGCACCACCGGTTCGAGTACGCGCTCGTGCCGGGCGTGGGCATCGAGGGCGCGGTGGACGCCGGCCTCGAGCAGAACCTGCCCGTGCGGGTCGTGCACGCGGGTGACGCCTCGGCCACGCCGCTCGGGACGGCGTCCCCCGCCGAGGTCGCCGCGGCACCCGCTACGGCCGACGCCGTCCCGTCGTCCCTGCCGACCGCGTCCGGGCTCGTCTCGGTGCACGGCGGCACGGTGCGGATCGAGGCCCTGAAGCTCGCGGACGACGGCTCGGGCGACGTGATCGTCCGGCTCTACGAGTCCACCGGCGCACGCGTCGCGACCCGACTCGAGGCCCACCTCGACGCCGACCGCTTCACCGAGGTGGACGTGCTCGAGCGTCCGCTCGGCGAGGGCTTCCCGCGGTCGATCGCGTTCGAGCCCGAGGCCGACGGCCGCGGGGTGCGGCTCGTGCTGCGGGCGTTCCAGGTGGTGACGGTGCGGATCCACCGCGGCTGACGCGCCACCCGCTCCCACGACGAGGGCGCGATCCGGCGATGCCGGTCGCGCCCTCGTCCATGCGTCCGCGCTAGTTGAGCGCCTTGCCGCCCGTGGTCAGCGGCTCGGCCGAGCTGGGGGTCAGCGCGAGCGCCAGGCCGGAGAGGCCGATCCCGAAGAAGAGGAAGTCGTCGACGATGGTGAAGCCGGTGGGCGTGAGGCCGCCGAGCTCGTTGTCGAGGAAGCTGAGGACGCCGAGCAGCGTGTACAGGCCGCCGAACGCCGCGAGCGTGGCGCGGATCATGCCCGGACCCGCCTGCCGTGTGCCGATGAGGAGCAGCACGCCAGCGCTCAGCAGGTACAGGACGTCGACGAAGAAGTCGACGTTGAGGACACCGAGCAGATGCGATCCCTCGATGAAGAGCCCCACGAACCCGTGGCCGCCGAGCACCGCCGCGACCATCACCATCCACGCCTTGCCCATGGCAGTCGTCCCCTCGTCCGGTCGACCCGTCGATCGACGGGCACCATGTCCATGCAACCGGGCCGGCAGGCCAGCGCCAAGGTCACGGGTCGCGACTCCCAGGTTCCGTTGACGTCCGCCGCCCCGCCCGCCGGCCGCGTGATCCTGGGCATCCGCCGACCCCCTGCACACTGCTCGATGCCGGGCGTAGCGTCCACAGCACACGCACCGGCCGCCCCGCGGGCGGCCTCGGACGACGACTCGGGAGAAGCACCATGTCAGAACGCAACACCGTCATCAGGAGCATGCACGACCTCGGCCTCGCGGCCTGGTTCGGCGGATCCCTCATGGGCGCGGTCGGCCTCAACGGCGCCGCGGCCGCCGCGAAGCAGCCGCAGGAGCGCGTGCGCCTCTCCTCCATCGGCTGGGCCAAGTGGGCGCCCGTGCAGCTCGCCGCGCTCGGCGCGCACGCCGTCGGCGGCCTCGGCCTGATCTACGCCAACAAGGGCCGCCTCGCCGCCCAGGGCGAGGCCCGCGGCAACACGAACGTCAAGGCCGTCCTCACCATCGTCGCCGCCGGCACGACCCTGTACTCGGCGCTCGTCGGCGGGCGCATGGCCAAGCACGCGGACGAGGCCCCGAAGGGCACGACCGAGCCCGGCGCCGCCGTCTCCGACGAGCTGGCCAGCGCCCAGAAGCAGCAGAAGGTGCTCCAGTGGGCGATCCCCGCGCTCACCGCGGTGCTCGTGGTCCTCGCCGCCCAGCAGGGCGAGCAGCAGCGCCCGGTCGCGGGCTGGATCGACCGCTTCACGAGCTAGCCACGACGCACGGAAGACGGCGGGGTGCCTCCGGGCGCCCCGCCGTCGTGCGTGCGCGGCGCGGCGGCGGACGCACCCGGACGCGGGGCCCGGCGCCGCATACCGGTAGCCCGACAGCGGATCCCAGCGTCATGCGGGCCCGAAGGCATTGCGCACGACGGGTGAGGGGCGGATCGTGGGCACCGCGGATGCTCATGGACGAGCCGTGCTCACCGCCGACCTCCTCGGAGCGTGCCCATGTACGACAGGAAGCTGATCAGCTCGACGACCGGCGGGAGCGCGCAGGCGCAGGGCGACACGGCGGTCGCGCGCCTCACCGGCCAGGCCGTGGCGCGCGGCGGGTCCCAGCCCGCCAGTGTCGACGCCACCGGCACCGGCACCACGAGCACCGCGCACTAGCGGAAGCGGGCAGGTCGGGGCGCCCCGGAGGCGACCCGACCATCCCCTCCGACCCGGCGGCCGGACGGGGATCGCCCATAGAAGCGTGACGAACGCGCCGCCGCAGACGTCCACTCCATGACACGCGATCGGATCCCGGTCGCGCAGGACGGAGGATCCATGAGCACCGCATCCGCGCCCGACGCGCGCCGCCGCGCCGCGTCCCCCCTGCACGCGCTGCCCGCGCTGGACAGCGAGCGGGCCGGACGCGTCGGGCCCGCCGAGGCCATCCCGACGGCACCGCGCACGCGCCC
>NZ_QWGT01000045.1 GCF_003576405.1 Clavibacter lycopersici | reverse complement strand
TCGCCGCCGACGGGATCGCCACGGACCACGCGGCCGACGCCGAGGCCGCGGCGGCACCCCACGCATCACGGCGCGGCGGGCCGGCGCACTCCTCGGGCGCCCCGGACGCGCTGCACGCGCGCGAGGAGCAGGCGCAGCGCGACGCCCTCGGCACGATGGACCGCGTCACCGCGCGGTTCGCCGGGGAGGTGTCGACGGGATCCGCCGCGACGCCGCGCGACTGGTGGCGCCGCAAGCTCGCCCTGATCCTGGAGGGCGTCGGCGGGCTGCGGTCGCCCGCTCCGGACGCCTCGGACGGCTAGGAGCCGACAGGGCCGCCCGCGTCGGACGACGAGCCGTCCTCGTCGTCCCGCGCGGCGAGCACGGGCGCGAGCACCGCGCGGACCGCCGCCGCGCCGTCGTCGGTGAGGTGCAGCCGGTCGTCGGTGAGGGTGGGATCGAGCTCGCCGTCGCCGAAGCCCAGGGCGGGCCACAGGTCGACGTGCTCGGCGCGGACCACCGGCGCGTACTGCCGGATGTGCACGTTGACGACGCGGATCCGCTCGGCGTGCTCTCGACCGCGCGGCGGCACCGAGAGCACCACGACGCGCGCGGCCGGGAGGTCGCGTCTGAGGTGCGCGAGGATCGTCTCGAGCGCGCGGACGGTCGCCTCGGGACCCCGGCGCGCGGCGCCCAGGTCGTGCGTGCCGCAGGAGACCACGACCGTCGACGGATCCGCGGCCACGGCCTCCGGCAGGAGCGCGAGCACGTCGTCGGTGGTCTGACCGGCGCGGCCGAGGTCCACGATCCGCGTCTCCCCGCCGTCGCCGCCGTCGCCGCCGTCGGCGGGACCGGGGACGATGCCGCCCCAGCTGCCGTCCCCGGTCAGGCTGTCGCCCAGGAGGACGGTCGTGCGCGTGCGGGCTGCCATGGATCCGCCTCTCGTCGTGCCCATCATGGTCCCCGGGTGCGGGGATGTCACCGGGTCGACATCCGGGGTCATCCGTGCTGGCGCCGCGACACCCGCCGCCACCAGCGGCGCCGGCGCGGGGAGAGCACGAGGACGGCGACCGCGATGAGGAGCGGGAGGGAGAGGATCGCGGCCACGAGCGCGCCCGCCTGGCCGGGGCTCATGGGCATGCCGAGCACGTCGATCGTGACGCGCGACGCGGCGCCGCCGGTGAGGTCGGTGATGCTGCGGTCGCCCGCCGCGTCCACCGGCACGGGCTTCCACGCCTCCGACGCCGCGGGGTCGGGCGTCGTCGTCGCCTGCGGCGTCCGCGAGGCGGGCGGCTCGTCGCCCGAGACGATCGCGAGGTCGGCGCGCGCCTGCACGGGCGCCGACACGCTCATCGTCACGGCGGTCGCGAGACCGGCCGACGCGAGGGCGATGCCCACGAGGGTGAGGAGGATCAGGCCGAAGCGCGGGGCCCTGATCCGCCGGCTCACCGCGCAGCCCCCTCGAGGGGACGCGCGGCCTCGCGGCGCGTGGTCGCGGCGAGCGCCTTGGCGGTGATGCGCGTGGCCATCGACGTGAAGATCACGCCGTGGAAGGGCAGGATCGAGAACCAGTAGAGCCGGCCGGCGAGCCCGGACGGGAAGAAGATGGCGCGCTGCCGGTAGTCGCTGCCGCCGCCCTCGCGGGGCGTGGAGCTCAGCTCGAGCCACGCCTCGCCCGGCAGCTTCATCTCGGCGCGCAGCCGCAGCGAGGATCCGCGCTCGATGTGCTCGACGCGCCAGAAGTCGAGCGCGTCGCCGGTCTGGAGGGTCGTGGCGCTGCGGCGGCCGCGGCGGAGGCCGACGCCGCCGACCAGCTTGTCCATCCAGCCGCGGGCGGCCCAGGCGACCGGCAGCGAGTACCAGCCGTTCTCGCCGCCGATCGACTCGATCACGGCCCAGAGGTCCTCGGGCGCCGCGTCGGTCGAGCGCTCCTTGAGGTCGAGGTACACGGTGTGGCCCGACCAGTCGGGGTCGCTCGGCAGCAGGTCGCTGGGGGCGCCGACGACGGCGGAGTCCTTCCAGCTGGTCTCGACCACGCCGTCGCGCATGCGGCCGAGCGCGAGGCGCACGGAGCGCCGGTAGCCGGTGAGGCCGCCCTCGGGGTCGGGGATGTACGACTGGATGTCGTGCTCGCCCATCACGCAGTCGTACTGCAGCGACTCGATGATCGGCACGGCGAGCGTGCGCGGGATGGGCGTGACGACGTTCACCCAGTGGGCGGCGAGCCGGGGCGCGAAGATCGGGATGGAGGCGATGGGCCGCTGCGGCAGGCCGGCCTCGACCGCGTAGCCGTTCATCATCTGGCCGTACCTGAGCACGTCGGGCCCGCCGATGTCGAACGTGCGGTTCAGGTCGTCCGGGAGGTCGGCCGCGGCGACGAGGTAGTAGAGGACGTCGCGGATCGCGATGGGCTGGATGAAGTTGCGCACCCAGCCGGGCGCGGGCATGAAGGGCAGGACCTCGGTGAGGTGGCGGATCATCTCGAACGACGTGGAGCCGGATCCGATGACCACGCCCGCCTGCAGCGCGATGGTCGGCACGCCGCTCGCGAGGAGCACGTCGCCGACGGCCTTGCGGCTCGCGAGGTGCTTGGAGAGCTGCGGGGTGTCGGGGTGCAGCCCGCCGAGGTAGACGATGCGGCCCACGCCCGCGGCCTTCGCCGCGGTGGCGACGTGCTGGGCGGACGCGCGCTCGGAGGACGCGAAGTCGCCCTTGGATCCCATGCCGTGCACGAGGTAGTAGAGGACGTCCACGCCGTCGACCGCGGGGCCGAGGGTCGCCGCGTCGGCGAGGTCTCCGCGCACCACCTCGACGTCGTCGCGCCACGGCACGTCGGTGAGGCGGCGCGGATCGCGGACGAGGACGCGCACCCGGAAGCCGGCGTCGAGGAGACGGGGCACGAGCCGACCGCCGATGTAGCCCGTCGCTCCGGTCACGAGGGCGAGACGGGAGGCGGCGCTCGGCGATGTCATTCCCTCACGCTAGGCAATCAGCCTGGCAAGCGGCTCCCAGGAGGCGGGACGGGCGGTGGACGCCGGCCAGGGATCAGCCCTCGGCGGACTCGAGCTCGGCGAGGTAGCGGCGCCAGGTCGCGCCGTGCTCGGCCTCGCAGGTGGACCAGTCGACGGGGCGGCCGTGGACGAGGTCCTCGAGCAGGTCGAGGTGCAGCCGCCAGCTGGCCTTGAGGACGTTCGCGATGCCGGCGGGGAGGAAGCCGGAGACGGTGACGCCGAGCTCGGTCTGCCGGTCGCGCGGGCCGCCCGGCACCTCCTGGAGCCGGAGGAGGAAGCGGGCCGTGACCTCGCCCTCGTGCACGAACGTGTAGTCGATCGCGCGCCCCTCCTCGAAGCGCGTGACGACGCCGCCGGACGCGGAGGCGAGGCTGCGGTCGGGCACCGTCATCCACTCGAACCAGAACTCGCCGCCGTCCTCCTGCTCGATGGACGCCTCGGCGAGCCAGCCGGAGACCATGTCCGCGTCGGACACCGCGTCCCACACGATGAGCGGGGGCAGGTCGATGAGCCGGCGGAAGACGAACTCGTACGGGAGGAAGACGGTGGACGCGCGCTGCTCGGAGAGGAACGCGCCGGGCAGGGCGGGGAAGCGGGCGCGGTCGTCCGGGCGGTCGTCGTCGAGGCCCGTGGAGGCGGGCATGCCCTCGTCGAGCTCGCGGGAGGCGAGGCGCGCCTCGGCGGCGTCGGTGTGCTCGAGGGCGGGGGCGCCGCCACGGCGGGCGGCCGCGGCGCCGTCGGCGCGCGGGTCGGACGCCTCGCGCGGGGCCTGTCCGGGGGTGTGATCGGGATCCACGTGCCGAGCCTAGGTGCGGACCCCCGGTCCGGTCCGTGAATTCCACACAGGTGTCAGGGGGAGGCGGACGGCGCGATGCGGACGACGGGCCGCGCGTCTCGCGGCCGGTCCCGGGCCCGCCCGTATCCTGGACGCCGGTCGACGGGCGGATCCGGGGCCGGGACAGGACGAAGATGCCTCGCACGCTCGCGCTCGCCGTCGACTTCGGCGGCACCAAGGTCGAGTCGGCGCTCGTGGACGACGCGGGCCGCGTGCTGGATGGCAGCCGCTTCCGCGGGCTCACGGGGCCCGAGCGATCCGCCGACGAGCTGCTCGAGGCCGTGCTCGGGGTCGCCCGCCCGGCGCTCGCCGCCCTGCCCGTCGACGCCGAGCTCATCGGCACGGGCCTCGCCGCGGCCGGCCCCGTCGACGTGCCGCAAGGCCTCGTCTCCCCGCTCAACGTGCCCGCCTGGCGCGACTTCCCGCTGCGCGACCGCATCGCCGAGCTCACGCCGGACGTGCCCACCACCCTGCAGATGGACGGCCTCGCCATCACGCTGGCCGAGCACTGGGTCGGCGCCGGCCGCGGCCACGACCACGTGATGGGCATGATCGTCTCCACCGGGATCGGCGGAGGGCTCGTGCTCGGCGGCCGGACCGCCGCCGGGTCCACGGGCAACGCCGGCCACATCGGCCACGTCGAGGTCGCCGGGTTCGACGACCCCTGCACCTGCGGCGGCCGGGGCTGCGTCGAGGCGATCGCGTCGGGGCCGAAGAGCGTCGCGTGGGCGCGCGCCCAGGGCTGGACGGGATCCACCGGTGAGGACCTCGCGGCGTCCTACCGCGACGGCGACGAGACGGCCGTCGCGGCCGTGCGCCGAGCGGGGCTCGCGATCGGCCGGGCTGTCGCCTCGGCCAGCTCGCTCGTGGACCTCGACGTGGTCGCGATCGGCGGCGGCTTCAGCCGCGTCACGCCCGACCTCTTCGACATGATCCGCGAGCCCATCGCGCTCCGCGAGCAGTTCGGCTTCGTCACGAAGACGCGCGTCGTCCCCTCCGGCCTCTCCGCCGACGGCCCGATCATCGGCGCCGGCGCGCTCGTGCACCGCAGGGAGATGGTGCCGAGCTTCTGAGCGCGCGAGCCGCGGGCCCCCGGCCGGCGGTGATCCGCGTCGGCGTCAGCGCTCGCGCACGGCCTCGCGGGGTGCGCGGTCCCACGTGTCCTCGAGCATGCGCGGGCGGGCGAGGTAGAAGCCGGAGGCCGACGCCACCGCGACCATCACGAACAGCATGAGCAGCGGCACGGTCCACCCGCCGGTCGCCTCGTGCAGCACGCCGAACAGCAGCGGGCCGATGGCGCCGATCGAGTAGCCGATGCCCTGCACGAAGCCGCTCAGCGCGACCACTCCCCCGTGCGTGCGGGTGCGCAGGTTGATGAGCACGAAGACCAGCGGGAACAGCAGCGGCCCGAGCCCGGCGGCGGCCACCCAGAGGAGGGGCGCGGCGGCGGGCGCCACGAGCAGGCCCACGTAGCCGACGACGAAGAACAGGACGCCGAGCTGGATCAGGATGCCGACGTTCCGCATCCGGGCGGCGAGCAGCGGCATGATGATCGCCGTCGGCAGGCCCATGAAGCCGAACACGGCGAGGAGCACGCCGGACTCGACGGCCGTCTGACCGGCGGTGTCCTGCAGGAGCGCGGGCAGCCACGCGAACATGGCGTAGGCGTTGAACGAGGAGGCCGACTGGATCCCGACGAGGGCCCATGCGACCGGCGACCGGAACACGCGGCCCGTGACGGCGGCGGGCGCCTCCTCCACCTGGTCGAGCGCGGCCGCGGCGGCGCGCTCCCGACGGGTGTCGCGGCGGTGCTGGACGAGCAGCGCGACCCAGGGCACGAGCGCGACGACCGCGACGGCGGCCCACGCGCCGATCGCGACGCGCCAGCCCGCCCCGTCGGCCAGCGGCGCGGCGACGAGCGAGGGCACGCCCGTGCTGATGGACAGCATCACGGTGGTGAGCGAGGTGAGCGGCCCGATCCGCCCGGGGAAGTACTTCTTCACGAGCGGCGGCAGGAGCACGTTGCCGAGGCCCATGCCCGCCAGGGACAGGATCGTGCCGATGCCGAAGACGACCACGGTGTCGGATCCGGCGCGCAGCAGGTGCCCGACGACCATCGCGACGAGGCCCACCACCACGGTGAGCTCGAGGCCGAGCCGGCGGGAGACGGCGGGCGCGAGCAGGCCGAACAGCGCGAAGCACACGGGCGGCAGCGCGCCGAGGACGCCGATGGAGACGCTGTCGAGCGGCACGTCGCGGCCGATCTCGTCCACGATCGGCGAGAAGACGGCGACGGCGGTGCGGAGGTTCAGGGCCACCAGCACGATGCCGACCAGGGCGAGGAGCGCACCCGCGCGGGGAGCGGCGGGAGGAGTCGTCACCACCAGATTCTACGGCGGCCGGAATAGGCTCTCGGCCATGAGCGAGATCTCCCGGCACCTGCCCCTCAGCCAGCGCGCGACCGAGCCCGAGGCGAAGGTCACGAGCGTCTGGAGCGGCGAGATCGCGGACGTGCTCGACCGCACGGCCGACCTCCTCGCGTCCCTCGACGCCGACGGCTGGGAGGCCGCGAGCATGTGCGACGGCTGGACCGTGCGCGACGTCGCCGGCCACATCGTCTGGCGCGTCGGCTCGAGCAACGCCGCCATGTTGCGCACGGCGATCGGGTCCATGCGCCGCCGCCCGCACCTCAACCCCATGCACGCGATGGACGACCTCAGCGCCGACGAGGCCGCGCGCTCCCCCGAGGAGCTGGTCGCCCGGATCCGCGCCATCGCCGCCGACAAGCGCGCCGGGAAGGGCCGCAAGCGCCTGCCCGAGCTGCTCGAGGTGGTCGTGCACGCGTTCGACATCGCGCACGCGCTGAAGGCGGATCTCGAGCTCGACCACCGGGCCACGGGCGCTGTCGCCGTGGCGCGCGCCGCCATCGCGCCCGCGCAGATCCGCGGCGTGCTGCGGGCCCGCACCCTGCGCGCGTCCGACGCCGGCTGGAGCGTGGGCCACGGCCCCGCGATCGAGGCGACCGCGTCGACCCTGATCATGTACCTCTTCGGCCGCACTCCCCGCCCCGAGGGCGACGCGGCAGCGGCGCCGGAGGACGGGGCAGCCGGCGCCGCCTAGGTCCCGAGCACCTGGCGGGTGCGCACCACGTCATCGGTCATCTGGGCGATGAGCGGCTCGCGCCCCTCGTACGCGACCATGCCGCGGATCCGCGCGACGAACACCACCTCGACCTCGTGGTCGTACAGGTCGAGGGTCTCGTCGAGCACGAACGCCTCGACGACGCGCGGCCGGACGCCCGCGAAGGTCGGGTTGGTGCCGACCGAGATGGCCGACGGGTACGTGCGGTCGCCGTCGCGGAGCCAGCCCGCGTAGACGCCGTCGGCGGGGATGAGGCCCTCGGCCTCGGGCGACAGGTTGGCGGTGGGGAAGCCGAGCTCGCGGCCGCGCTTCTCGCCGTGCACGACGACGCCGCGGACCGCGGGCGCGCGGCCGAGCAGCTCGGCGGCGGCCTCGACGTCGCCGCGGTCCATGAGGTCGCGGATCCACGTGGACGAGACCTTGCGGCTGCCGTCGGGCATCACGTCGCCGACGACCACCGTGCGGAAGCCGTGGGTCTCGCCGAGGCGCGTGAGGGTGGCGGCGTCGCCCGCGCCCTGCGCGCCGAAGCGGAAGTCCTCGCCCACGAGCACGACGCGGGCGCGGAGGGCGTCGACCAGCACGGTGCGGACGAACTCCTCGGGGCTCAGGCGCTGGAGGCGCTCGTCGAACGGGAGCATGAGGGTCGCGTCGACGCCGAGCTCGGCGAGCAGCTCGATCTTCTGCCGGTTGCTCACGAGGCTCTGCGGGCGCGCGGCGGGCGCGAGGAGCGCGGCGGGGTGGCGGTCGAACGTGACGACGGCGGAGGACAGGCCCTCGTCGGCGGCGATGCCGAGGAGGCCCTGGATGACCGCGCGGTGCCCCGCGTGCACCCCGTCGAACTTGCCGATGGTGACGGCGCTCGGCCCGAAGCCGCCCGGCACTCCGGCCGGGTCGTGGACGACGAGCACGGTCAGCGGTCCCCGCGCACGGGACGCTCGTCCACCGCGCTCACGCGCGAGCGGCCGCCGCGACGCAGCCACATGAGGCCGAGCACCGGGAGCACGAGCGGGATGAACACGTAGCCGTAGCCGTAGACCGACCACACGCTGTCGTGCGGGAAGAGCTCGGAGTCGACGAGGCTCAGCGTGCCGACGACGAGCACGCCGACGAGCTCGAACGCGATGGTGGCGAACGCGATCCGGTACCAGCGGCGGGCGGCCTCCGGGGTGCGCGCGGGGGCGACCAGCGCGACGGTGGCGACGATGTAGACCACGGCGGCGAGCGCGGACAGCGTGTAGGCGACGGGCGCCTCGTCGTACTTGGTGAGGATCTGGGTGACCGAGCGGCCCGTCGCGGCGAGGGCCAGCAGCCCGTAGAAGAAGACCAGGACCCGTCCGAGACCGGTCATGCGCGAGGTACGGGAGTCAGTCATGTCACCTGCGATTATCCCCTACCCGGGGGATGGGCGGTCACGCGGACTGGACGTTCCAGATGACGTCCATCCGGTAGACCATGATCGCGATGGCGAGGCACGACGCCCCCAGGATGATCGTGCTCCACCGCGTCCGCTCGACCAGCGCCCAGAAGATCGCGAGCGGCGGGATCACGAGCCCGCTCAGCAGGTAGGCGTAGTACTCGACGAGGTTGCCCGACGGCGGGTTGCCGACCGCGGGTGCGACGATCGCGACCACGAGCTGGACCACGAGCAGCACCTCGACGAGCGCCGTCGGCAGCACCGTGAGGTCGCTCGGCTTCCGCCCGATCGCGCCGACGACGAGGCACAGCACGCCCGCCACGACGGCGACGGCGATCTGCGCGATCGTGTACCAGCCGATCACGAGGCGCCCGCATCGTCGGCGGGGAAGTTGACGATGGACGTGCCGGTGCGTCCGCGGAACCCGACCAGCCCGACGAGCCGGCCGTCGGGCGCGACGGCGGCGAGCGGATCCTCGGTGGGCGCCTCGTCCGGCGTCACGAGCTTCTTGCCGTGCCCGAGGTCGACGGCCTCCTGCTCGGTGAGGTGCAGCACGTCGAAGAGGCGCGCGGCAGCGTCGGCCGGCGGGATGAGGCGGTCGGCGACGACCATCTCGTCGATCGGCACCGCGTCGTCGACGTGGAAGGGGCCGACGCGCGTGCGACGGAGCGCCGTGAGGTGCCCGCCCACGCCGAGGGCGCGGCCGAGGTCGCGCGCGAGGGCCCGCACGTACGTGCCCGAGGAGCAGGTGATGCGGACGTCGAGGTCGAGCTGCGCGCCGTCCTCCTCGCCCTCCTCGGCCTCGACCGCGTCGAAGCGGAGCACGTCGAAGGCGGAGACGGTGACCTCGCGCGCGGCGAGCTCCACGTCCTCGCCGGCGCGGACGCGGGCGTAGGCGCGCTTGCCGTCGACCTTGATGGCGCTCACGGCGCTCGGCACCTGCGAGATGGTGCCGCGGAGGTCGGCGACCGCGCGGTCCACGTCGGCGACGGCGAGATCCCGGATCCGTCCGGGCTCGGCGCGCGAGACGACCTCGCCCTCGCGGTCGTCCGTGGTGGTGGCGCGGCCGAGGCGGATGGTGGCCAGGTACTCCTTGTCGAGGCCGACGAGGTAGGTGAGCAGGCGCGTGGAGCTGTTGACGCCGAGGATCATGAGGCCGGTCGCCATCGGGTCGAGCGTGCCCGCGTGCCCGACCTTGCGGGTGCCGGCGAGGCGGCGCGTGCGGGCGACGAGGTCGTGGCTGGTCCACTCCCCGCGCTTGTCGATGAGGAGCAGGCCGCTCGCGGTGGACGGCGCGGCGCGGGGGGTCGGGGTTTCCATGGCCTGACCATCATGCCGTGCCGGGACGCACCGGCGGCTCCCACGGATCCGTCCGCCGTAGGATCGTGAGGTCGACAGGAGTACGCGTGCGGATCGGTGTCTTGGGTGCGGGCGCCGTCGGCGGCACCATCGCCGCGCTCCTCGAGCGGGCCGGCCACGAGGTCGACGTCACCGCGCGCGGCACCCATCTCCGGGCGATCCAGGACAGCGGCCTGCACCTCGTCGGCGGCTACGGCGACCATGTCGCGCGCGTCGCCGCGGCCGAGCGGCTGGGCCGCCCGCCCGAGCTCGCGATCGTCGCCACGAAGATCGCCGACGCGCGCGACGCCATGACGGAGAACGCCGGCTGGCTCCGCGGGATCCCCGTGCTCGTCGTGCAGAACGGGCTCTCCGCGCTCACGATGGGCGTCGAGTGCCTGCCGCGCTCGCAGGTCGTCGGCGGGCTCGCGCTCGTGGCCGCGTCGCTCACCCAGCCCGGGCTCATCACGGTCACCTCGGCTGCGGGCCTGCAGATCGGGACCGCCGACGGGCCGGACGGCGCCGGCGTCGCCCTGGTGCGCGAGGCGCTGGATCCGGTCATGCCCGTCACGGTCGCCGCCGACTTCCGCGGGGCCCAGTGGACCAAGCTCGTCATCAACGGGATCAACGCCGTGCCCGCCATCACCGGCCTCAGCGTGCAGGCGGTCATCGCCGAGCCCGTGCTGCGGCGCATCGTCGCGCGCACCATGCAGGAGACCGTGCGCACCGGCCTCGCGACCGGCGTGACGTTCGGCACGCTCGGCGGCCTCACGCACCGCCGGCTCCGGCTGTTCGCGTCCGTGCCGCTGCCCCTCGCGGAGCGCCTGCCGGTCTCGCTCGCCCGGAACATGGGCCAGGTGCCGAACCCCGGGTCGACGCTGCAGAGCATCCGCCGCAGTCGGCCCACCGAGGTGGATCACCTCAACGGCGCCATCTCGGCCATCGCGCCCGCCGCGGGCGTCGACGCGCGCGTCAACGCGGCCCTCGTGCAGCTCGTGCACGCCGTGGAGGCCAGCGGCCGGCACATCTCGCCCGCGGAGCTCGCCCGGCTCGTCCCGCGCTGATCCCGCCGCCTCCCGGTCCCGGCGGCGCGGCGGGCCTCAGCAGCTGTCGGCGAAGACGCGGCGCGGGAGGGCGGGGTCGCTGACGTCGACGATCATCGTGGCCGCGCGCCGCGGGTTGACCGCCCGGATGTAGCGCGCGTGCGCCTCCTGCGCTGCGGATGCGGCGTCGCCGCCCGAGGTCGCGAGCGGCTCGTCGGGCAGCAGCAGGTAGACGACGGCGTTCCAGAGGCCGCGCAGCTCCGGGGTCTGCAGGCCGTCGCCCGCCACCAGGAGCACGGCGTCGTCCGGGGCGTCGGCGACGGGATCGCCGTCCGGCCGGAGCGCGAACGGCGTGCCTACCCGGCGGAAGGGCCGCACGAGCCCGTCGCGGAGCGCGTCCGCGTCCGCGTCGGCACCGTCCGTGGCGAGGTCCGCGGCATCGGCGACGTAGGCCCCGCGCCCGTCCGTGCGCAGCACGTCGGCGAGGTCGTGCGCGAAGGCGACGGGATCCGAGAGCGGCCCGCCGTCGACGGCGAGGAAGGCCCGCCCCCGGCCGTAGTTGTGCAGGAACTCGTCGGCGAGCGAGGCGAGGACCTCGGCGCGGGAGGCGCGGTACAGGGGCATGCGCCGAGCCTAGGCTCATCGTCTCGTACGCTGGCCGGATGCCGGAGACCGCCATCGCCCCACGCGTGAACGCGTGGTTCCGGGAGAACGCCCGCGACCTGCCCTGGCGGCGCGAGGGCTTCGGATCCTGGGGCATCCTCGTCAGCGAGTTCATGCTCCAGCAGACGCCCGTCGTCCGTGTCATCCCGCGACTCGAGGAGTGGCTCGCGCGGTGGCCCGTGCCCGCCGCGCTCGCGTCGACGCCGGCCAGCGAGGCCGTCCGCGCCTGGGGCCGGCTCGGCTATCCGCGGCGCGCGCTCAACCTCCACGCGTGCGCGGTCGCCATCGTCGAGCGGCACGGCGGCGAGGTGCCCGAGTCGGTCGACGAGCTGCTGGATCTGCCGGGCGTCGGCCCGTACACGGCGCGCGCGGTCGCGGCGTTCGCGTTCGGCCACCGGCACCCCGTGGTCGACATCAACGTGCGGCGCGTGCTCGCCCGCGCGGTCGCCGGCCAGGGGGACCCGGGTCCCGCGCGCACCGCGCTCGACCTGCGCGCCATGGAGGCGCAGCTGCCGGACGACGTGACGGAGGCGCGCGTGTTCAACGCGGGCGCCATGGAGCTGGGGGCCGTGGTCTGCACGGCGCGGGCGCCGCGCTGCGACGACTGCCCGATCCGCGACCTGTGCGCGTGGCGCGCCGCGGGGTACCCGGCCTACGAGGGTCCCGCCCGGGTCGCGCAGAAGCGCTTCGAGGGATCCGACCGGCAGGTGCGCGGCCTGCTCATGGCCGAGCTGCGGGCGAGCCACTCCCCCGTCACCGCGGCCGACCTCGCCACCGCGTGGGCGGATCCGGTGCAGCGCGACCGCGCCCTCGCCGGCCTGCTGGCGGACGGGCTCGCGGAGCGCCTGCCCGACGGGACCTACTCCCTGCCGAGCTGACGCGCCGCGGACACGCCGCGGTGGATCAGCGCCCGACGGGACCTGCTCCCTGCCGAGCGGGCACGCCCCGGTGGATCAGTGCCCGACGGGCACCTGCTCCCTGCCGAGCGGACACGCCCCGGTGGATCAGTGCCCGACGGGACCTGCTCCCGGCCGAGCGGAAACGCCGCGGTGGATCAGTGCGCGGGCTCCTCGCCGGGAGCGGTGCGCTCCACGGGTGCGGGCGCATCCAGGTCGTCGTCCTCGTCGTCGTCCTCGTCGTCCTCGCCGATCACGCGGGGCTTGACGTACGGGTCCTCGTCGCCGGCGTAGACGCCGGCCTTCGCCTGCGCCTGCACGTCGGCGTCGCGGCGGCGCGCCTCCTCGAGGAGGGCGTCGATCGCGGCCGCGTTCTCGGGCACGCCGTCGAGGATGAACTCGAGCGACGGCGTGAGCCGCGCGGTGATGTTCTTGCCCACCTCGCTGCGGAGCATGCCCGTGGCGGACTTGAGGGCGGCGGCCGTGTCGGCGCGCTCCTCGTCGGTGCCGTACACCGTGTAGAAGATGCTGGCGTGCTGCAGGTCGCCCGTGACGCGCACGTCGGTGACGGTCACGAATCCGAGACGCGGGTCCTTGATCCCCCGGTCGAGCTTGCGCGCGACGATCTCCTTGATGCGGTCGGCCATCTTCCTGGCCCTCGCGTGATCGACCATGGTCGACGTCCTTCCGTGACGCTGCTCGCCGAGCGTGCTCGCCCGGCGTCGTTCGTGTGCCCCGCGGGTGGCGGGACGGGGAGGGCCCCGCTCCCCTGGTGGGGAGCGGGGCCCGGATCGGCCGGGGTCAGACCCGCGGCTTCTCCTTCATCTCGATCGTCTCGATCTCGTCGCCGATCTGGATGTCGTTGAACTTGCCGAGGCCGATGCCCGCCTCGAAGTCCGTGCGGACCTCGGACACGTCGTCCTTGAACCGGCGCAGCGACTCGATGGCCAGGTTGTCGCCCACCACCACGCCGTCGCGGATGACCCGCGCCTTGGCGTTCCTGGTGATGGTGCCCGAGCGGACGATGACACCCGCGATGTTGCCGAACTTGGAGGAACGGAACACCTCGCGGATCTCGGCGACGCCGGACTGGACCTCCTCGAACTCGGGCTTGAGCATGCCCGTGAGGCTCGACTCGATCTCCTCGAGCGCCGAGTAGATGACGCTGTAGAAGCGGATGTCGACACCCTCGCGCGCCGCACGTGCACGGGCCTTCGGGTCGGGGCGGACGTTGAACCCGATGATGATCGCGTTGTCGATCGTCGCCAGGTTGACGTCGCTCTCGGTGACTGCTCCGACGCCGCGGTGGATGATCCGCAGCTGCACGGAGTCGTCCACCTCGATCTTCATGAGCGACTCCTCCAGCGCCTCGACGGCACCGGACACGTCGCCCTTGATGATGAGGTTGAGCGACTCGACCTTGCCCTCCTCCAGCGCACGCGTGAAGTCCTCGAGGCTGATGCGCTTGCGGGCCTTCGCCAGCTGCGCGTTGCGCTCGACGGCCTCGCGCTTCTCGGCGATCTGACGGGCGGTGCGGTCCTCCTCGGTGACGAGGAAGGTGTCGCCCGCGCCGGGGACCGACGAGAGGCCCTGGACCTGGACGGGCCGCGAGGGGTATGCCTCGTGGACCGCGTCGCCGTTCTCGTCCATCATCGCCCGGACGCGGCCGTAGGCCGTGCCCGCCACGATGGCGTCGCCCACGCGGAGCGTGCCGGACTGGATGAGGACGGTCGCGACCGCACCGCGGCCCTTGTCGAGGCGCGCCTCGATGGCCACGCCGCGCGCGTCCTTGTTCGGGTTGCTGCGCAGGTCGAGCCCGGCGTCGGCGGTGAGCAGGACGGCCTCGAGGAGGTCCTCCACGCCCTTGCCGGTGAGCGCCGAGACGTCGACGAACATGACGTCTCCGCCGTACTCCTCGGCGACCAGGCCGTACTCGGTGAGCTGCTGGCGCACCTTGGCGGGGTTGGCCCCCTCCTTGTCGACCTTGTTGACCGCGACCACGATCGGCACGTTCGCCGCCTGGGCGTGGTTCAGGGCCTCCACCGTCTGCGGCATGATCCCGTCGTCGGCCGCGACCACGAGGATCGCGATGTCGGTGACCTGCGCACCACGGGCGCGCATGGCGGTGAACGCCTCGTGACCCGGGGTGTCGATGAAGGTGATGGCGCGCTCGTAGCCCTCGTGCGGCGCCCAGACCTGGTACGCGCCGATGTGCTGCGTGATGCCGCCCGCTTCGCCCTCGATGACGTTGGCGTTGCGGATGGCGTCGAGCAGGCGCGTCTTGCCGTGGTCGACGTGACCCATGACGGTGACGACGGGCGGCCGGATCTCCAGCACGTCGTCGTCCTCGTCCTCGAGCTCCTGGTCGAGGTCGATGTCGAAGCCCTCGAGCAGCTCGCGGTCCTCGTCCTCCGGGGAGACGACCTGGATCTTGTAGCCGAGCTCCGTGCCGAGCACCTCGAAGGTGGCCTCGTCGAGCGACTCGGTCGCCGTGGCCATCTCACCGAGGTGGAACAGCACGGTCACCAGGTTGCCGGGGCTCGCGTCGATCTTGTCGGCGAAGTCCGAGATGGACGCGCCGCGACGCAGGCGGACGATGGTGTTGCCGTCGCCGCGGGGGACGCTGACGCCACCCAGCGACGGGGCCTCGCGCAGCTCGAACTCGGCCCTCTTCGTCCGCTTCGACTTGCGCGACTTGCTCTTGCCGCCGCCGCGACCGAAGGCACCAGCGGTGCCGCCGCCGGGGCCGCGACCACGGCCGCCGCCACCGGGACGACCGGCGAAGCCGCCGGCCGGACGCTGGAAGC
>NZ_QWGT01000044.1 GCF_003576405.1 Clavibacter lycopersici | reverse complement strand
TTCCGCGCGCCGAGGTCGCGGGTGGCCGTGGGACCGCCCGCGGCGGGGAAGCGGTCGCTGGGGGTGGCCACCGGCGCGAACTCCACCAGCACGCGGGGCGCGCCGAGCGCGTCCGCCGCCATCGGCGCGCTGAGGATCAGGGGGTGGTGCACCACCACGTCGGGCTCGAAGGCGACCGTCTCCCGCACCGCGGCGGCGAGCATCCGCCGCATCGCGGTCCGCACCTCCGTCCGCAGGTGGCGGGCGAGGGCCCAGGGGGTGCGACCGGCAGGCGAGAGCACCCGCCGCGCGTCCAGGCCGAGGCGCACGATGTCGACCCCCTCGGGCGCGGGCGCGTCGTCGGGCAGGGCCAGCCGCACCTCGTGACCACGGGATGCCGCATGCCGGGCGAGGGCCACGAAGGGCTCCACGTCACCGCGGGTGCCGGCGGTGATCAGCATCAGGCGCATCCGCCCAGTCTGGGCCCGCAGGCGGCGAGGCCGGCGGAGGCCGGCGTAATGGGCAGCGGCGTACGCTCGTGCCCGTGACGGACAGCAGCGAGCGGATGTCGCGCATCGCACCGTCGGGCATCGGCGTGGCCGTGCGCCGCCTCGTGCTCATCTCGCGCCCGGTGCTGTGGATCAACACCATCGGATCCGGTCTCGTGGCCATCTGGCTCACGGGCGCGCTGTTCGACCTGCGGGCCCTGCCGGTGATCCTCTGGCTCACCCTGCCGTTCAACCTGCTCATCTACGGCGTCAACGACATCTACGACCAGGAGACGGACGCGGCCAACCCCCGCAAGGGCTCCCTCGAGGGCGCCCGGATCCGGCAGTCCGAGGTGCGGCTCATCGCCTGGGCCGTCGCGGCCGTCAACGTCCCGTTCCTCGTCTGCTTCCTGCTCACGCTGCCGCCGCTCGCGAACGCGGCGATCCTGCTCTACGCGGGCGTGTTCGTCTTCTACTCGGCGCCCCCGCTCCGCTTCAAGGCCCGGCCATTCCTCGACTCGCTGAGCAACGCGGCCTACGCGCTGCCGCTCGTGATCGTGCCGGCCGCCCTCGAGGTGGCGCCGGTCTGGCCCGCCGCCCTGGGCCTCATGGCCTGGAGCGTGGCCAAGCACGCGTTCGACGCGGTGCAGGACATCGTGGAGGACCGCGACGCGGGCATCACCACCACCGCGGTGCGCCTCGGTCCGCGCGGGACGGCCCTGTGGAGCGGCGCCTGGTGGATCCTCTCCACGGCGCTGTTCGCCGTGGTGAGCGTGCCCGTGGCGGCCGTCAACCTCCTCATCGCCGGGATCCTCGTGGTGTCGCTGCTGCGCGACCCGACGCCCGGGACCGGCCACCGCCTCTACCGCCTGTCGGTCGCGTTCCCGTACATCGCGGGGTCGTTCGCCGGCGTGCTGCTCATGGTCGCGATCGTGCTGGTGGGCTACCCGTGAGCCGCGTCGTCGTGGTCGGCGGCGGGATGGGCGGGCTCACCGCCTCCGCGCTGCTCGCGCGCGCCGGCCACCGCGTCACCCTGCTCGAGGCCTCGGCCGAGCTCGGCGGCAAGAGCCGTCGCATCCGACTGGGCGAGGACCGCATCGACACCGGGCCGTCGCTCGTGACGTTCCCCGCGGTGTGGGACGAGCTGCTGCGCCGGCTCGGCGACGACGGACGCGCCACCGATCGCACCCGGGACGCCGGCGGGCTCGACCTCGTGCGGATGCCCGAGGTGGGCCGCTACTACTACGACGGCGAGGAGACCTCCCTGCCGGTGGCGCCCGATCACCCCTGGTACCCCGCCTGGCGGCGGTTCTCCGACCTGCACGCGCCCCTCGCCGACGACGTCACCGAGCTGCTGCTCTCGGATCCCCTCGACCGGGCCGCCCTCCCGGCGCTGCGTCGGCTGCTGGCGGTCTACGGCTCGCGCCTCACCACGCGCGCCTACCTCGACGGGCTGACGTGGCTGCCGGACGGGCTGCGCGAGATCATCGCGATCCACACCCTCAACGCGGGCGTCTCGCCGTCGCGCACGCCGGCGCTCTACGCGAGCATGCCGGCGATCATGGCGGAGACCGGCGCGTGGGTGCCGCGCGGCGGCGTGTACGAGATCGTGCTCGCGCTGGGTCGACTGGCCGAGGCGGCCGGGGTCGAGATCCGCACCGGCGAGGCCGTCACCCGCATCGAGCGCGGGTCGGTCACGACCGCCGTCGGGCGCTACCCCGCCGACCTCGTCGTGAGCGCCCTCGACGCCGACCGGCTGTCCGCGCTGACGGGTCCGTCGCGGATCCCGGCGCTCCCCCGCCTGCGCCCCCGCACCCTCTCCTGCTCGGCCGTCGCGGTGTACGGCGTGCTGCGGGAGGAGCTGCCGGCGGGGATCGCGACGCACAGCGTGGTGCTGCCGACGAAGCCGGCCGCGCTGCACCGCAGCCTCGAGGCGGGCGACGAGCCCGCGGACACCATGGTGTTCGTCAACCAGTACCGCGCGAGCGAGGTGTACCCGAACCCGCGCAGCACCCTGGGGATCCTGCTCACCGCGCCCGCCGACGGCGGTCGCTACACGGCCGAGCACCCCTTCGTGCGGCGCGAGGTCGACCGCGTCTCGGCGGCGATGGGGCTCGACCGGCCCCTCACCGACCTCCTCGACGAGCAGACGGTGCTCGATCCCCGCTACTACGGCCAGGGCGGCGAGCCGCACGGTGCGCTCTACGGGGCGGCGCGTCCGCCGTGGCTGAGCGGGCCGTTCCACCGGCCCTCGTACAACGACCCGTGGCGGCCCTGGCTGTGGCGGGTCGGCGCGTCGGTGCACCCCGGCGGCGGCATCCCGGCGGTCGTGGGCGGCGCGATGATCGCGGTGACCCGGCTGCTGAGGTCGACGCCGGCCTGACGCGGCCGGCGCGCTCGCCCGGCCCGCGCGGATCCGCGAGACTGATCCGCACGCCGACCTCACGGATCACCCCGCCCCGGCGTCTACCCGGTGTGGAGATGATGCAGCCGTTCGACAGGGTCGTGACCGAGCACGGCGTCGTGGTGCTCCGCGTGTGCCGGGCGGTGCTCGGCGGGCACGCGGACGCGGAGGACGCGTGGTCGGAGACGTTCCTGTCGGCGCTCGTCGCCTACCCGCGGCTCGGGCCGCGCGCCGACGTGCGCGCCTGGCTCGTGACCATCGCGCACCGCAAGGCCCTCGACGCGATCCGCGCCCGCGGCTGCCGCGCGATCCCCGTCGACGAGGTGCCCGAGCGGGTGTCCGACCTCGGCGTGCCCGGATCCTGTGACCCCGACCTCTGGCGCCGGGTCGCCGCCCTGCCCGAGCGGCAGCGGCTCGCGGTCGCGTACCGGTACCTCGGCGGGCTGCCGTACGCGGAGGTCGCCGCGATCGTCGGCGGGACGCCCGAGGCCGTGCGGCGCGCGGCGGCGGACGGGGTGGCGAGCCTGCGACGGTCGATGGGGGCGGATCCGCCCTCGTCCCCGCGCGAGCCATCACCCGCATCCGCATCCGCCCGAGGAGGACGACCGTGACCGACCCCACCCACGACGCCGCCCCCTTCCTCGACGCCGCCGCGCTCGAGCGAGCCGACCCGACCGCGCCCGCCCTCGACGCCCTCCGCCTCCGACTCGCCGACCGGGCCGAGGCCGACGGCGCGCTCGACGTCGGCTTCACCACGATCGACTCCCCCGTCGGCCCACTGCTGCTCGCCGCCACCGAGCGCGGGCTGATCCGCGTCGCCTACTCCCGCGAGGACCACGACACCGTGCTGGGCGACCTCGCGCGCCGGCTCGGGCCGCGGATCCTGCGCACGCCGAAGCGCCTCGACCGGGCGGCGCGCGAGCTCGACGAGTACTTCGCCGGCCGCCGCCGCTCCTTCGACCTGCCGCTCGACCGGATCCTCTCCACCGGCTTCCGCGACCGCGTGCAGCGCCTGCTCCCCGAGATCCCGTACGGATCCACGCGCACCTACCGCGAGGTCGCCGAGACCGCCGGAAGCCCGGCCGCCACGCGCGCGGTCGGCACCGCGTGCTCCACCAACCCGCTGCCCATCGTGATCCCCTGCCACCGCGTGCTCCGCTCCGACGGCACCCTCGGCGGCTACATCGGCGGGCTCGCGGCGAAGACGACGCTGCTGGAGCTGGAGGGGCGGATCTGACGGCCGCTCCCCCATCCGGCGGACGCGGCGAGCGCAGGCCAGCGCCTAGCGTGACGGCATGGACGATGCGGCGGGACCCGGCGACCGCGCTTCGACGGCCGCAGGCGCCAGCCGACTGCGCGACACCGGGCTCGCCGTCCTCTTCGCGATCGGCGTCGTCATGGCGCTCGCCAGCGACGACCTGCGCGCGCTCGGCGTGCTGCTGATGGTCGTGAGCGCCGTCGTGTTCCTGGCGGCCACGGTCGTCCGCTGGCGTCGCCGGGGCGCGGCGCGCTGACCGCAGCTCGCGGATCCGTCCCCCACGAGGCGGACGCGCGGCGCGACCCGGGTCCCTACCGTGGGGCCATGACCGATCCGACGACACCCGGCGGCCCCGCGGATCCGCCCACGGAGGACGACGACTCCTCGAGCACGAACGCCTCGCTCGGCATCGTGTTCGCGATGCTCGGCCTCGTCCTCATGCTGACGCTCGACGACACCCGTGTCGCCGGTCTCCCGTTCGTGGTCCTCGGCATCACCTTCTTCGTGATGAGCGTGCGCCCGAAGAAGGCCCGCGCGGGATCCCCCTCGACCGGCCCGGACGCACCGCCGCGGCCCCCGGAGGCCGACGGCCGCTAGAGCGTCACCGTGCCGTGCGGGCGAAGCCCCGGCCTCGTCAGCTCGCGTCGTACGCCGTCGACCGGCTGCGCTCGGCCCACGCGTCGACGTCGGCGCGCAGGTCGTCGAGCGCGCCCGTGACGATCTCGACCGCGTCGCCGCCGAGCAGCAGGTAGAACGGAGCGCCCTGCTCGACCGCGTCCACGAGCACCTTCGCGCCGAGCGCGGGATCGTTCGGCTGCGTGCCGTCGGTGGTGTCGTTCTCCTTGCGGCGCTTGCCGGCGGTCTCGGCGTAGTCGTCGATCACGGTGGACGACTGCGTGAGCGAGCGGCCGGAGAAGTCGGTGCGGAAGGACCCGGGCGCCACGACCGTCGCGACGATCCCGAGCGGCTCGAGCTCGGTGCGCAGCGCCATCGTCATCTGCTCGATCGCGGCCTTCACTGCGCCGTAGTAGCCGGATCCGGCGCCCGTGCGCGCGGCGCCGATGGACGAGAGGTTCACGATCGTGCCGCTGCGGCGCTCGCGCATGCCGGGCAGCACCGCCTTGATCATGCGCACGCTGCCGTGGAACTGGGTGTCGAAGAGGCGCGCGACGTCCTGGTCATCGCCCTCCTCGACGGCCGCCCGGTAGCCGTAGCCCGCGTTGTTGACGAGCACGTCGACGCCGCCGAACCGCGCGGTCGCCTCGTCCACCGCCAGCGACACCTGCGCCTGGTCGGTCACGTCGAGGTCGAGCGCGAGGGCGTGCTCGGGGAAGCGGTCGGCGAGGTCCTGCACGTTCGCGGCGTCGCGCGCGGTGACCACGACGTCGTTCCCGCGCGACAGCGCCTCCTCCGCGAAGGCGCGCCCGAGTCCGGTGGAGCATCCCGTGATCAGCCAGGTCGTCATGCGCGTTCCTCTTCCTCGTGGATGCGGTGGGGGCGGCCGGTGCGGCGCGGCCCCTGTCGAGGCTAGGCGCATCGGCGGGCCGCGACACCGACCCACCCCGTGTTTTGACTAGCTAAAGACAACCGGCTACAGTCGGACCATGCCCACCGCTCCCGCTCCCGCCGCCTCGGCGGACGCCGAGCAGCTGCGGCAGACCATCCGGGCCACGGGGCTCAAGGTCACGGCGCCGCGCGTGGCCGTCCTCCGGGTCCTGCAGGAGAACCCGCACTCGAGCGCCGACGCCATCCACGCGGCAGCGCGCGAGCTCCTGCCCACCTCCTCCGTCCAGGCCGTCTACGGGATCCTCGCCGCCTTCACCGGCGCCGGGCTCGCGCGACGCTTCGACCCGCCGGGCTCGCCCGCGCTGTTCGAGAGCAGGGTCGGCGACAACCACCACCACCTGGTGTGCGTGCGGTGCGGGACCGTGGCGGACGTGGACTGCGTCGTCGGCGAGGCCCCGTGCCTCACGCCGTCGGACACGTCCGGCTTCGCCGTGCTCGCCGCGGAGGTCACCTTCGCCGGCGTGTGCAGCCGGTGCCAGGCGCAGGTCGCCGCCGGATCGGCCGACTGACCGCAGAGACGCGGCTCGCGCCCCGGTCGGATCACGTCCGCCGGGAGCTCTCCTCGGCGTGCCCTCGGCGCGCCCACGTACCTCGCGGACATCCGCGGAAACCGACAGGACCGACGAACGGAGCACGACATGAGCATCACGCTCGACAGGACCGCGCACGAGACCGCCACGACCAGCACCGCCCCCGCACCCACCCCCGTCCCCGCTCGCGCCGAAGCGCCCTGCGCGTCGCCGCTCGGCGGCAGCTACGTGACGCGGAGCGGATCCGCCGACCTCGAGGGGACGTACGTCACCACCTCGACGCGGACGACCCGCCCGCGACGCGGCAGCTACGTCACCGCCCCCGCGGCCGCCTGCGCCATCGGCAGCTACACCGACACCCACGGAGCCGCCCGGGCGTGATCCCGTGACGGCACCCTGCACGGAGGCCCGTCGACGCGCCGGAGGTGGCATCCTGAGTCGACGATGCTGCCGGGCCCGACCGTCGCATCCGCGAGACGGGGTCCCGGCGCCGCCTCAGGAGGATCCCCCGTGCGCTGCCCGGATCACGGTCGGTCGACGTCCCCTCTCCACGCCCGCGCGGCGACCCCCGCGGTCGCACCCGCGGTAGCGGCAAGCGGGGCCCGCTCGTGAGCGGCCCGAAGCTCCTGCGGGCGCCCGAGCAGCGGCGCGCCCGCGCCGGGATCACCGCCTGGCTCCTCGACGGGCTGCCCGGCGCGTCCGGCGCGCACCCCGGCCCGCACGCCGAGACGGTCGAGAAGACGCACTCGTGGTGGCGCGTCATGTGCCTCACCGGCGTCGACTACTTCTCCACCCTCGGCTACCAGCCGGCCATCGCGGCGGTCGCGGCCGGGCTCCTGTCGCCGCTCGCGACGCTCGTGCTCGTCCTCCTCACGCTCCTCGGCGCGCTGCCCGTCTACCGGCGGGTGGCCCGCGAGAGCCCGCGCGGCGAGGGATCCATCGCGATGCTCGAGCGGCTGCTCCCGTGGTGGGGCGGCAAGCTCTTCGTGCTCGTGCTGCTCGGGTTCGCGGCGACGGACTTCCTCATCACCATCACGCTGTCGGCGGCGGACGCGACCGCGCACGCCATCGAGAACCCGTTCGCGCCGGAGTGGTTCCAGGGCAACGAGGTGCTGCTGACGCTCGTGCTCATCGCGGCGCTCGCGTTCGTGTTCCTCCGCGGGTTCCGCGAGGCGATCTCCATCGCGGTCGCGCTGGTCGCGGTGTTCCTCACGCTCAACGCGATCGTGATCGTCGTCTCGCTCTTCCACGTCGCGGGGAACCTCGTGATCGTCGACGACTGGTGGGCCGCCCTCACGGCGCAGCACGGCAACCCGCTCGTGATGGTGGGCATCGCGCTGATCGTGTTCCCGAAGCTCGCGCTCGGCCTCTCCGGCTTCGAGACCGGCGTCGCGCTCATGCCGCAGGTGCGCGGCGGGGACGACGCCGACGGGGTGCCGCGCACCCGGATCCACGGCACGAAGCGGCTGCTGACCACCGCGGCCCTGATCATGAGCGCGTTCCTCATCACGTCGAGCTTCGTGACCACCATGCTGATCCCGCAGGCCGAGTTCCAGGACGGCGGCAAGGCCAGCGGGCGGGCGCTCGCGTACCTGGCGCACGACTTCCTCGGCGACGGCTTCGGCACGCTCTACGACATCAGCACGATCTGCATCCTCTGGTTCGCGGGTGCTTCCGCGATGGCCGGGCTGCTCAACATCGTGCCGCGCTACCTCCCGCGCTACGGCATGGCGCCGCACTGGGCCGCGGCCGTGCGCCCGCTCGTGCTCGTGTTCACGGCCATCGCCGTGATCGTCACGCTCGTGTTCCAGGCCGACGTGGACGCGCAGGCCGGCGCCTACGCGACGGGCGTGCTCGTGCTCATCACCTCGGCGTCCACCGCGGTGACGCTGTCGGCCAGGAAGGCGGGGCAGCGCAAGCGCACCATCGGCTTCGCCGCCATCGCGACGGTGTTCGCGTACACGACGGTGGTCAACATCATCGAGCGGCCCGACGGCGTGCGCATCGCGGCGCTGTTCATCCTCGGGATCCTCGTGGTCTCGATCGTGAGCCGCGTCCAGCGCTCGTTCCAGCTGCGCGCCACCTCGCTCACGATGGACGAGCGGGCGCGCGCGTTCGTGATCGAGGACGCGGAGGACTACGGCGCGGTGAGCATCATCGCCCACGAGCCGGACGAGCCCGGCGAGGGCCTCACCGAGGTGCAGCACGACGCCGAGTACCGGCGGAAGGCGAGCGAGGAGCGGCGCGACAGCGGGATCCCGGCGCGCGCGCCCGTGATCTTCCTCGAGGTGACCCCCGGCGACTCCTCCAACTTCGAGGAGGACCTCCTGGTGCAGGGCGTCGTGCGGCACGGCTTCCGCGTGCTGCGGGTCTCGAGCGGCAACGTGCCCAACACGATCGCGGCCGTGCTGCTCGCCGTGCGCGACCTCACGGGCGTGAAGCCCAGCGTCTACTTCGAGTGGACGGAGGGATCGCCCCTCGGCAACCTCCTGCGCTTCCTCGTGACCGGCACGGGCGAGGTCGCGCCCGTCACGCGCGAGGTGCTGCGGCGCGCGGAGCCGGTGCGGTCGCGGCGGCCGGACGTGCACGTGAGCTGAGGCGGGCGCATCTCCTCGTCGGCGCTCCGTCGGTCCCGCTGCTGGTCCGGCAAGTCAAGGCCCTCGGCGACGGGATGCGTCGCTCCTAGCGTGGCGGCATGAAGCACATCACCTACGCCGAGAAGTCCCTCCTCGTGGGCGACGCCACGGCCGACGCCCTGCTCGAGTACGCCGCCGCCCTGTCCTCGCGAGGTCGCGGGGAATCCGTCACCGTCCACGCGATCAGCTCGGACGGGGACGAGGTGGATGCGACGTTCCTGCTCGGCGCCGGCGCCCCGTTCATGGCCGAGACCACGACGAGCACCATCCCCGAGCCCGACAACGAGGCGACGGTCGACGCCATCCGAGCGGACCTCCAGCGCATGCAGCACCCCGAGTCGGTGAGTCCCGACGACGGCGAGGACGACCACCACCGGGGGATCCCCGGCCTCTCCGACATCTGAGCCCGCGAGGCGGGGCGCACCCCGCACCGGACCCGCCGCCGCCGCCGTGCGGATCCGTCGGGCCGCATGGCCGACGCCAGCGGAACGCTCGGCGCGCCATACCTGTCGTACTGACATCCGCATGCCTCGCGGATCCGAGCGAGCGGTGGAGGGCATTCGTCCGTATGGTCGTACCACGCCCTCTGGACGCCGGTCGCACGATCACGTTCTCATCGCGCACGCGAACCGCAGGGTCCGACACCCTCATCCGCTCGGTGCTCCACGGGCCGCCTCGCGGGGACCTCCTCACGGGTGTCGTCACGAAGGAGCCAGTCATGGGGCAGTTCACGTACAACACCTCGGTCCGCACCGAGATCGAGGATCGGGCCCTGGCTCACCTGCAGATCGTGATGATCAACAAGCTCCGGCGCCGGGAGGGCTTCGCGTTCTCGTGGAAGAACCCCGCCTCCGAGGGCGACGGGCGCCGCACCGCCTGGATCTCCCCGGAGATCCCGATCCTGTTCTCGTTCAGCGGCGGACGGCCGCCGGCGATCAACGTCGCATGGGTGGAGGCGCTGATGCAGGTGGCCAACACGTCCGCCGGGCTGCACCTCATCGCCGAGCCGGAGCCGGGCACGCACTGACACCCCGCCTGCACGCCTCATCCTGATCCCGCCGTCGCCCGCCTCCGCGGCACGACGGGCCTCCCCGACTTCCGCGACGCATCCGTCGACGCGGTGGCCTCCGCTGCACCGCCTCTCGACAGGAACCCGACCATGGCCATCACCAACCTGCCCTACGACGACGACCTCATCCTCGAAGGCGTCCGCGCCACCACCGCCATCAGCGAGGAGACCCGCGACGTGCAGGTCGACTTCACCACGGGCACCTCCCCCGAGGACGTCGCCCGCATCTCCGTCACGACCACCTGGACCATCCCGGCAGCCGACGCCGTCCGGATCCTCGCCGCCGCCGTCCCCACCGGAGCTCCGCGGGACGCCCCCCTCGAGGCCTCCGACACGGACCTGCCGCTCCTCTGACGCGGGGCCCGGGCTCAGAGGAAGCTGACCAGGCCCAGGTCGGTCCCCGCAGGTCCGGGGAGCGGCTCCGGGTCGTCGTCGTCGACGAGCTCCGAGACGACGAACTCGACCGTCGTGCGCGGACCGACCAGCACCGACACCTCGCCGCGTCCGATCGCGGCGAAGTCCAGGAAGCGCGGTGCGCCGCCGGCCGCGTCGAGGATCGCGGACTTCAGGACGACGACGTCCTGGTCCACGTCGAGCCGATACGCGCACCCGTCGATGCGGAGGCTGGTGTGCAGCATGGGACCCTCGGTTCCGTCGTCAGCGCCGGGGACATCCCGGCACGCGCGCACGCTGTCCATGGGGTCTGGGCAGGACACGTCGGTCGTCCGGACCGTACTCCCGCCCCATGGACGCCACCGGACGAGGCCCGGGATGCTCAGCCACCCGTTGCCTCCGGAACCGCAGCGTCCTCGACCACCGCGACGGAGCGTCAGGGCCCCGAGGCGCGCCCCCGCATTCGCCACGGGCCCGCATCTCGCCTATCGTTCACCTGAACGATAACGAGGAGGGCCCGTCCCGATGCCATCGATCGTCACCACCCGCTCCGTGCTCCCCGCCGCGAGCCCGCGCACCACCCGCATGGCCGACCGACCGAGCGCACCCAGCCGTCGCGCCGTCCTCGCGGGCACCGCCGGGATCGCCGGCCTCGGCCTGCTCACCCTCACCGGATGCGCCACCGGCGCCCGCAGCACCACCATCCCCGAGGCCGCCGCCACCGGCACCCCCATGCGGGGCGGCCGCCTCCGCGTCGCGCGACCGGCCGCATCCGCCGCCGAGACCCTCGACTCCGCGAGCTCGCTGTCGGCGTACGAGTACCTCGGCGCCCTCTACAACCGGCTCGTGAAGCTCGACGAGCAGGGCGAGACGATCCCCGACCTCGCCGAGGAGTGGTCGGCGTCGCCCGACGGGATCACGTGGACCTTCCGGCTGCGCCGCGACGTGCGGTTCCACGACGGCACGCGCTTCACAGCGGCCGACGCGATCGCCTCCATCCAGCACGTCATCGATCCCGCGACGGCCTCCCCGCAGGGCGGCGTGCTCGGCGACATGCTCGACCCGGGCAGCATGTCGGCGCCGGATCCGCACACCCTCGTCTTCCAGCTGAAGACCCCCAACGCGGAGTTCCCGTCGCTGCTCACGGCGTACCAGTGCTACATCGTGCCGGCCGACGCGATCGCCACGATCGGGAGCACCGGCATCGGCACCGGCCCGTTCCGCCTCTCGTCGTTCCAGCCCGCGGGATCCGGCAGCGTCGAGGCGTTCGAGGACCACTTCGCCGGCCGGCCGGTGCTCGACGGCATCGACTTCTCCTCCATCCAGGACACGACGGCGCGGGTGAACGCGCTGCTCGCCGGGCAGATCGACCTCATCTCGCAGACCAACCTCGACTTCGCGACCGCCCGGGTCGTCTCCGCGTCGAGCCGCGCCACGGTCGCGCGGGTCGAGAACGCGCAGTGGTACACGATCCCGATGCTCGCCACGAGCGCCGAGTTCCAGGATCCGCTCGTGCGCCAGGCGATGAAGCTCGCCTACGACCCCGAGCAGGTCCTCGCGACGGCGCTGCAGGGCACCGGGACGGCCGGCTGGGACAACCCCGTGCCGCCGTCGCTCGCGGCGTTCGTCGACGTCGACCGCGCCTACGACCCGGAGCAGGCGAAGGCGCTGCTCCAGAAGGCGGGCGTGCCGGGGCTCCGGACCACGATCCACACCTCGAGCTACGAGTCGGTGTTCACGCCCATGGCGGTCGCCTACCGCGACCAGGTGAAGGCCGCGGGCATCGACCTCACGGTCACGAACGCCTCCTCGGACTCGTACTACACGGAGATCTGGATGCAGAAGCCGCTCATGGTGAGCTACTGGTTCACCGGCCGGCCCATCGACCAGCTGCTCAACCAGATCTTCCGCACCGGCTCCTCCTACAACGAGAGCGCGTGGTCGAACCCGACGTTCGACGCGCTCCTCGACGACGCCCGCGCCACGATGGACGACGACAGGCGGCGGATGCTCTACCAGGACGCCCAGCGGATCGTGGTGGAGGACAGCGCCGACATGACGCCCATGTTCGGCGACCGGCTCGTGGGCATCTCCCGCGACGTCGTCAACTACCGGGAGTTCGGCTTCGAGTTCGACCACCTCCGGATCGGATTCCGCCGATGAGCGTCACCGCGCAGGTCCTGCGCCGCCTCGGCACCGCGATCCTCACGATCGTGCTCGCGTCCCTGTTCGTGTTCCTCGCGATCCAGCTGCTGCCCGGCGACGTGGCGCAGCAGCTCCTCGGGCAGGACGCGACCCCCGAGGCCGTCGCCGCCCTGCGCGAGTCCCTCGGGCTCGACCGGAACGTGTGGCTGCGGTACGGCGACTGGCTGCTGGGAGCGGCGCGCGGCGACTTCGGCACCTCGCTCGTGAGCGGGGATCCGGTCGCCCCGACGCTCCTCGCCGCCTTCCGCAACAGCATGCTCATCGCGGTGCCGGCGATGCTCGTCGGCGTGACGCTGTCGCTCGCGCTCGGCGTGATCGCGGGCGTGCGCCGGGGACGCACGAGCGACTCGGTCATCAGCATCGTGAGCCTCGTCGTGATGAGCGTCCCCGAGTTCATGGTCGCCACCGTGCTCGTGCTGCTGTTCGCCATCACGATCCCGGTCTTCCCCGCCGTCGTGCTCCGCGGCACCGACGCCACGGTCGCGGAGCTGCTGCCCTCCGTGTGGCTGCCGGTGATCGTGCTGACGCTAGCCATGGCCGCCTACATCGTGCGCACCATGCGCTCGGCGACCATCGACGTGATGGCCTCCGAGTACGTCACCACGGCCGAGCTCAAGGGCCTCACGACCCGGCAGGTGGTGTGGCGGCACGCGGTGCCGAGCGCGCTGCTGCCGACGCTCAACGTCGTGGCGCTCAACGTGGCCTGGCTGCTCGGCGGCGTGGTCGTCGTGGAGAACGTCTTCAACTACCCGGGCATGGGGAAGCTCATGCTCGAGTCGGTGTTCACCCGCGACCTGCCGACCATCCAGGGGATCGCGCTGCTGAGCGCCGGCGTCTACGTGGTCTGCAACCTGGCGGCCGACCTCGTGGCCCTCGCGCTGGATCCGCGGCTCCGCACGAGGCAGACCGCCCGCCGCACCCGGCCCGCCCGGTCCCCGCGCCCCATCACCCGACGGAAGGCCCGCGCATGACCGCGACGCCCCTGCCCACCCGCCGCGGCGGCCGCCTGCGCGCGTGGACGAGCCCGCTCCGGGGATCGACGGCGCTCACCGTCGGGCTCGCGATCATCGCGGTGCACGTGGTCCTGGCGGTGCTCGCGCCGTGGATCTCCGGGCACGACCCCGTCGCGACCGACTCGACCGACGTGCTCTCCGGCACGACCTGGGCGCACTGGCTCGGCACCGACCAGTACGGCCGCGACGTGCTCTCCCGCACCCTCAACGGCGGCCGCTACGCGCTCGTCGTCACCTTCCTCGCGACCACCATCGCGGTCGCGGTCGGCACGCTCGTCGGCTGCGTCACCGCGTACGCCGAGGGCTGGCTCGACGAGGTCGTGATGCGGATGGTGGACGCGCTGCTGAGCGTGCCGTCGATCCTCGCGCTGCTCGTGGTGGTGACCGTGTTCGGATCCGGCCTCTGGGTCATCGTGCTCGCCGTGACCGTCGTCTACGCGCCCGCCGTGACCCGCGTGGTGCGGGGTGCGGCGCGGACCGTGATCACGCAGGACTACGTCACGGCTGCGCGCGCCCGGGGCGAGCGGCCGCTGAGCATCGTGTTCCGCGAGATCCTCCCGAACGTGCTCGACGTCGTGCTCGTGGAGTACGCGATGCGGGCCTCGTGGATCGTGCTGCTGATCTCGTCGCTCTCCTTCCTCGGCTTCGGCGCGAACCCGCCGACGCCCGACTGGGGGCTCATGGTGCAGGAGAACCGCACCGCCCTCACGGTCGTGCCGCTCGGCACGCTCGCGCCGATCGTGGCGCTCGCGACCCTCGTGGTCGGCCTCAACCTCAGCGGTGACGGGCTCAGCAAGTCGCTCGGCGTCGACCGCGCGCAGAGGGGGATGGCATGAGGGCCGGCAGCTTCGAGGACACCCTCACCGGCCAGGTGCGGCTCGGCACGGTCGTCCGCGTCGCCGACCTGGCGATCTCCTACGCGGCCGGGAGCGCCGACGTGCCGGTCGTCCGCGGCGTGGGCTTCGAGATCCGCGCCGGGCGCGCGCTCGGGCTCGTCGGGGAGTCGGGCAGCGGGAAGTCGACGGTCGCGCGGACGCTCCTCGCGCACCTGCGCCGCGGATCCCGCATCGTGGCCGGATCCGTCGAGGTCGGCGGCGAGGACGTGTTCGCCCTCTCGCCCGCCGCCACGCGGGAGCTGCGCGGCGGCACCGCGGCGGTCGTCGCGCAGAACGCCGGCCAGGCGCTCACGCCGTCGATGCGCGTGGGCCGCCAGCTCCGCGAGGCGCTCGAGAGCCACGAGCTGCCGAGCGAGGACGAGCGGGTGCTGGAGCTGATCCGCCTGGTGCGCCTCCCGGATCCCGCCACCATCGTGCGGCGCTACCCGCACCAGCTCTCCGGCGGGCAGCAGCAGCGCATCGCGATCGCCATGGCCGTCGCCGCGCGCCCCCGGGTGCTCGTGCTCGACGAGCCGACGACCGCGCTCGACGTCGTGACGCAGGCGGCCGTGCTGACCCTGATCCGCGACCTCGCCCGCGAGCTCGGCATGGCGGTGCTGCTCGTCAGCCACGACCTGGGCGTCGTCTCGACGATGGTGGACGAGATCGCCGTGATGCGCGACGGCGTCATCGTGGAGCACCGGCCGACGGCGGAGCTGTTCGCGTCGCCGGAGCATCCGTACACGCGGGAGCTGCTGGCGGCGATCCCCGGGGGTCCCGGCTCCGCTGCCGCTGCCGCTGCCGCCGTCGCTGCCGCCGCCGCTGCCGATCCCGCCGCGGCGCCCCCGATGGTCGTCGCCGACGGCC
>NZ_QWGT01000043.1 GCF_003576405.1 Clavibacter lycopersici | reverse complement strand
GCCGCCGCCCGCGACGAGCGGGAGGGCGGCCGAGGTGGAGGTCGCGGATCCGCCCGCGCCCGTGTCGACGCCGCCGACCGGCACCTGGGTCAGCTGGCCGCGCACGGCGCCCGCCGTGAACGACGCGGTGTGGGTGTCGGCCGCGAACGCGGACGGGTCGGCCTCGATCTGCGCGACCGTGAAGCCCTCGCCGGTGTCCTTGCCGTCCGGGGCGACGCCCGTGGTGAACGGCCCCTGCATGCAGCCGGAGCTGGTGCGCGTGCCGTCCCCGGCGTCGACCGGGTTCGGGAACGCGATGCGCGGCGGGCCGGCCTTGCCGACGGCGGCCTGGTGGATGTGCGTGGCCGTCTTCGCCGGGCTCTGGTACTCGCCCGTGACGCCCGTGAGGGTGATGTCGTAGCAGATGGTGTTCGACGCGGAGTCGAGGCGGAGGTCGAAGCGGCCGGTCGCGCCGGGCTCGCCCGGGGTCGCGACGCCGTCGGCGTTGAGCACCTGGTCGGGCGTCGCCATCACGGTGAAGGCGCTCGTGAAGCGGTCGGGCTCGGGGACGGTCGTCTCGGCGGACGCGGGCGTCGCGGCGAGGAGGGTGAGGGCCGCGGCAGCCGCGCCCCCGATGGTCATGTTCCGGACGAGTCTCGTGTGCGTCATCGCGTGCAGCCTCTCGTGGTGGGGCGCCCGGGCGGGCACCGCTTCTGACAGGGCATACGCACGGACGGCGGCGGGCGTTCATCGGGTGCCGGAATCCGTTCGGAGCCGGTCGCGGCCCCTCCCCACCCCGCCGGATGAACGCCCGGCCCTCCCCCGACGTATCCCCCGGTGAGGGCGCGCACCCGCCGCCTAGGCTGAGGGGATCACGATGGCGCTCGTCCTGACGCGTCCGGCCCCTGCACCCGAGCGGAGCACGATGAGCGCACCCCCGCCCGGCTTCGACGTGCGGCGGGCGTTCGCGGAGCACGGCAGCGCGCTGCTCGGGTTCGCGGTCAACGCGCTGCAGGATCGCCAGCTCGCCGAGGACTGCGTGCAGGAGACGTTCCTCCGCGCCTGGCGGGCGCGCGACTCCTTCGACGGCGAGCGCGGCAGCGCGCGCACGTGGCTGTTCGCGATCGAGCGCCGGGTGATCCTCGACGTGCACCGCGCACGGGCCCGAACGCCGCGGATCGTCGCCGAGGAGGAGGCGCCGGAGCAGGCGACGCGGGAGGCGGATCCGCTCGACCGGCTCGGGATCGTCGAGGGGCTCGCGCGCCTCAGCGACGCCCACCGCGAGGCCGTCGTCGCCGTCCACCTCACCGGGCTCAGCTACCAGGAGCTCTCCACGGCCACGGGCGTCCCCGTCGCCACCCTGCGCACGCGCGTCTTCCACGCGCTCCGCGCCCTCCGCACGCATCTCGACGAAGTGGATCCCGCATGACCGACGACACGCGACCCGACCCCGTGGAGCCCGACGACCGCCGCGCCGAGCTCATCGCCGCCGCCCTCGCCGACGACCTCTCCCCCGCCGAGAGCGCGGAGTTCACCTCGATGCGCGCGGCCGACCCGACGATCGACGAGGAGATCGCGCTGCTCGGCGGACTGCCCGCGGCTCTCGGCGAGCTCGGTGCGTGGCAGCAGGCGGAGCCGAGCGAGGAGCTGGCGCGGCGGATCGACGTGATCGCGGACGGGCGCGGGGAGGCCGCGACGACGACGGACGCGCACCGGCCCACCGACCTCGATGAGCGCCGTGCGACCCGCGGATCCCGCCCCCGCCGCACCGCGCTCCTGATCGCGGGCGCGGCGGCCTGCCTGGCGCTCGGAGCAGTCGGCGGCGCGTTCCTCGCGACCCCGCGCGCCGAGGTCGCGACGGGACCGGCCGGCACGCTCGGCGCCGTCGAGGACGTGACCTTCGCGGGCGCGCCCGCGGGCGTCGACGTGGAGGGCGACGTCGTCGCGCACACCTGGGGCACCGAGACGGTACTCTCGATCGACGGGCTGCCCGCGGGCGACGCGTTCTCCGTCGTGGTGCTGGACGCCACGGGCGGCGAGCACGCGTCCGGCACGATGCTCGGCTCGAGCGTGCGCATCGACTGCCGCCTCAACGCCGACGTGCTGCGCGAGGACGCGGCGTCCGTCGAGATCCGCGACGCCGCGGGCGACCGCATCGCGGTGGCCGAGCTGCCGCCCGTCACGGCCTGACCCGACGCGGGCAATAATCTGCCGGCAACAAAGACGTGAATTACGGTCAGGTCGACAAGCCCTCATATCGGCCTACGAGTACTAGTTGACCCAACCCCACTTCCTCCACAGCGTCTGATCGACATCGCTTTCCAAGAGAACAGTGACGTTTGACAGTGACTCAGGAGACAGCAACAGCGTGTCGTCGAACGCGGGAGCATTTATCCCATAGCACGCATGAGCGGTGCGCAACTTATCGTGATTTCTAATGTAGCCACGCCTGAGATGAGTAAGTGTGTCCTCGGTCTCACTGATCTGCGCGACGTGATACCGCCTCCACACTCCGTACTCCTCGCCGAGGGCAGAATGCTCCTCATCAAGGAACAATTGCCCCGCCTCGCTCGAAGTCCAGCGTCGCAAGAGCTCGGAACTCGGGACATCGTGAGGCAGATCCGCATGCATCGACATCTTGTGGCGACGCCAACGGAAGAGGCCTATGTCGACCTTGCTTCCGCTTAATATGGCACGCTGGTGGATGGCAACATTGCGAGCACGCGTGATGCTCGATAACCACGGATCATCGGTGAAGGGAGCTTTTATCAGCTCTTTCCACTGATCACCGTCGCCCTTTTTCTCCATCTCTTTTTGCAGAATCTCTGATAATGCCGCCATGGAAGAGAGCACGGCGTTCAGATTGTATCTGTACACCCGGGGGTCGTGATACTCCAGCTCAAGCCGCGACATCAGATACTCTGATTCCGCAAAACGATCTTCCGCTGTCGGAAGCGGACAGTCGGAATGCGGCTTTTGGAATAGGCAACTGGACACGTATGTGATGTTACTGTTTATCATCGCCCCAAGGGCGATTTGCGGATAGAGACCGCGCATCACTTTCGTCTCGAGCACCAACTCGGCGGCGCGGCGCGCCCTACGCCTGCGAGGGCTGCCCGTTGCTCGCCGTGGTGCCGCCGTCGACGGGCAGGATCGCGCCGGTGATGAACGACGCGTCGTCGCTCGCGAGGAACGCGATGGCGGCCGCGACCTCGTCCGCCCGGCCGCCGCGGCCGAGCGAGATGCGCTTCGCGAACTCGGCCTTCAGCTCCTCGTCGTCCTCCTTGCCGGCGACGAGCTCGGTCCAGATGAGGCCGGGCGCGACCGCGTTCACGCGCACGCCGTCGACGCCGTGGTCGAGCGCGGACGCGCGCGTGAAGTTGCTCACGCCGCCCTTGGCCGCGTTGTAGGCGCTCATGTGGTGGTCCGCCGCCATGCCCGACACGGACGACACGTTCACGATGGATCCGCGCGTCTCCACGAGGTGCGGCAGCGCGGCCCGGGTGCCGTAGAAGACGCCCGAGAGGTCGGTGTCGATGACGCGGTGCCACTCCTCGTCGGTGATGCCCGAGATCGGCCCGGCCTGGAACGTGCCGGCGTTGTTGACGAGCACGTCGAGGCGGCCGTACGCGTCGAGCGCGGTGGCGACGGCCCGGTCGGCGTCGGCCGAGACCGCGGCGTCCGCGGCGAGCGCCGTGACGCTGCCCTCGGGGAGCGAGTCGGCGACCGCGCGGATCTTGTCCTCGACGCTGTCGGTGATGACGACCTTCGCGCCCTCGGCGACGAAGCGGCGGGCGGTGGCCTCGCCGATGCCGGATCCGGCGCCCGTGATGATGACGACCCTGCCGTCGAAGCGTCCAGCCATGGTGATCCTCCTGATGGGTTCGCGGGGACGACGGGCGCCCTCGCCGCGAGGCGCGCGCACCGCCGTCGGGAGCATCCAGCCGACTCCGCGCCGCCGCGTACGTCAAGGGCCGTGGAGCCGATCCGGAGGACGGCGGACCCTCGACGGCGGGCCGCGGAGACCCCCGCCGAGCACGCGGATCCGTCGCCGCGGAGAAGATACACGCCGGTAACACGAGGGAAACGGCCGCGATACGGGGCAGAACCACACTGGACGGAAATACCTATCGCTCGATAGATACTCCGACCGGGCAACCGGATCTCCGGCGCACACGCACCACCGCGCCCTCGTGAGAGGCCAGAACATTGAGCACCCCGCACACCCCCTCGTCGGCCGCCGCACCCACCACGGCCCCCGCCCCCGTCATCCCGCCCGGCTACGCGCAGGACGCCGCGGCCCCTGCCTCCGCCCCGGTCATCCCGCCCGGCTACGCGCAGGACGCCGCGGCCCCTGCCTCCGCCCCGGTCATCCCGCCCGGCTACGCGCAGGAGCTGCATCGCGGCGTCGGCCCGTTCTCGTCCTTCGCGGCGGGGTTCTCCTTCGTGTCGATCCTCACCACGGTGTTCCAGCTCTTCGGGCTCGGCTTCGGGCTGGGCGGCGCGGCCTTCTTCTGGGCGTGGCCGATCGTCTTCGCGGGCCAGCTGCTGGTGGCGCTCAACTTCGCGCAGCTCGCGGCGTCGTGGCCCATCTCGGGCGCGATCTTCCAGTGGTCGAGCCGGCTCGCGGGCACCACGTTCGGCTGGTTCACCGGCTGGACCATGATCGTCGGCCAGATCCTCACGGTCGCCGTCGCGGCCATCGCCGTGCAGGCCGTGCTGCCGTCCATCTGGGCCGGGTTCCAGATCGTGGGCGGGCCGGACGCGGATCCGTCGGTCGCCTCCCCCACGGGATCCGCGAACGCGGTGCTGCTCGGGATCATCATGCTGGCCATCACCACGGTCGTGAACATCCTCAGCGTGCGGCTGATGGCGCGGGTCACGACCGCGGGCGTCGCCATCGAGATGGTGGGCGTGGTCGCGCTCGTCGCCGTGCTGTTCCTGCTGCCGAAGCGGGGACCCGAGGTCGTCTTCTCGACGGCCGGGTCCGTGAGCACGGAGCCGTACGTGTGGGCCTTCCTCGCCTCCTCCCTCATGGCCGCCTACGTGATGGTCGGCTTCGACTCCGCGGGCGAGCTCGCCGAGGAGACGCACAGCCCCCGGAAGACCACGCCGAGGACGATCATCCGCGCGCTCACGGTGTCCGGGCTCGGCGGGGCGCTGCTCATCGTGGGCGCGCTCGTCGCGGCGCCCAGCCTCACCGACGGGAACCTCGCCACGCAGGGCCTCGCCTGGGTGATCACCTCGGTCGCCGGCGAGGTGGGCGGCCGCCTGCTCCTCTGCGCGGTCGCGGTCGCGGTGTTCGCGTGCACGCTCGCCGTGCAGACCTCGGGTACCCGCATGATCTACTCGATGGCCCGCGAGAAGGCCCTGCCGTTCCACCGCCAGCTCGCGAAGGTGTCGCCGCGCACGGGCACGCCGGTGCTCACCTCCGTCGTGGTCGGCGTCGGCGCGGTCCTCGCGCTCGCGGTCAACGCCGGGCAGTCGGCGATCTTCACGGCGCTCTCGAGCCTCTGCATCGCGATGCTGTACCTCGCCTACCTCGGGGTGACCGGGCCGCTGCTCGTGGCGCGCATCCGCGGGCGCTTCCCGCGGGGCGGCGTCGACGAGGACGGCAGGCCGCTGTTCACGCTCGGCCGCTGGGGGATCCCGGTCAACCTCGTCGCCGTGCTCTTCCAGGCGGGCATGGCCGTCAACCTGATCTGGCCGCGCCCCGAGATCTACGACCTCACGGGCGAGTCGTGGTGGCTGCAGTACAGCGCGCTGCTCTTCATCGGCGCGACCCTCGCCGTCGGCTGGGGGTACCACGCGTGGCGGCACCGCTCCGACGGGCCGATCCAGCTGACCGAGGTGCCGACCACCGCGACGATCCCGGTGGTCGAGCAGGCGGGGGCGGGCATCCGATGAGGGACCTGCACACGACCGACAGCGTCACCGCGTCCCGCGAGGACGCCCGCGCGCAGGCCGACCGCCGGAGCGAGTGGATGCCGTACGTCCCCGCGTCCTCGTCGCCGCACCGGCCCGACGGCGTCGCGGCGGAGGAGCTCACCTGGGCCGAGACCGTGGCGCCCGGCGGGTACGCGCACCGGGTGCTGGCGCGCGGATCCCGTCTCCGCCTCGACGACCCCACGGGCGACGCGTGCGCGCACCTCGTGCTGTACGACGCGGAGGCACCGTGGGAGCGGCTGAACGTGGCCGACACCGTGAAGATCCCGTGGCAGGCGTACCTCGGCCAGGGCTCCCCGCTGCTGAGCGGCGACGGCCGGATCCTCGCGAGCATCGTGGAGGACACCTCCGGCCACCACGACGCGCTCTGCGGCACCTCGACCGACGCGCTCAACGACCGGCGCTACGGCGGGTCCGCGCCCGAGGGCCCGACGCCCAGCGGCCGCTCGCTGCTGGTGAAGGCCGCCGCGAAGCACGGCCTCACCCGGCGCGATCTGCCGCCGAGCGTCTCCTTCTTCCAGGGCGTGCGGGTGGATGCGGACGGCGGGCTGCGGCCCACCGGATCCGCCGGGCCCGGCACGCACGTGACGCTCGTGGCCGAGATGCCGCTCCTGGTGCTCATCGCGAACGTGCCGCACCCGCTCGACCCGCGGTCCGACCACACGGTGGGCCCGCTGCGGATCCACGCCTGGCGCGGATCCCCCACGGGACCTGCCGACGCGCGCTTCCACGCGACCCCGGAGCTCACGCGCGCGTACCTGAACTCGATCGACCACTGCGAAGCGAGAGGAACCCGATGACCGAGGCCATCGCGTCCACCGTCCCGACCGGCGCCGTCCACGCGCCCGACGCCGTGCTCGACTGGGGCTCGTCGCTCGTCGCCGGCACCGTCGTGCGGGACGACCGCGTGGCGCCGCTCGCGCCGTGGTCCGCCGTGGTGCGCGCGGGCGAGGTGCTCACGATCGTGGACGTGGGCGGCAACCAGTCCGCCGACTGCCTGATCTACGACGCTGAGGATCCCGACGAGCGCTACAGCGTGCCCGACACCCTCGTGGCGCAGGGCAACGCGTACATCCGCACCGGCACCGTGCTGATGTCGAGCGAGGGCCGGCCGCTGATGACCGTGGTGGGCAACGAGATCGACCGCCAGGACACCCTCGGCGGCGCCTGCTCGAAGGAGTCGAACACGCTCCGCTACGGCCACCACACCGCGTACCAGCACGGCTGCCGCGAGAACTTCCTCAGCGAGGCGTCGCGGCACGGGCTCGGGGCGCGCGACATCGTCTCGAACATCAACTGGTTCATGAACGTGCCCGTGGAGGAGGACGGATCCCTCGGGATCGTCGACGGCCTCAGCGCGCCCGGGAAGCGCGTGGCGCTGCGCGCGGAGCGGGACGTGCTGGTGATCGTCTCCAACTGCCCGCAGATGAACAACCCGTGCAACGACTTCAGCTGCACGCCGCTGCGGATGATCGTGGTGCAGCCGTGAGCGGCGGCGAGCGCATCGCGCCCGACAGCGGCCCGCTCGACCTCGACACCGTCCTCGTCGCCAACCGGGGCGAGATCGCGTGCCGCGTGATCCGCACCGCGAAGGCCATGGGGATGCGCACGGTCGCGGTGTTCTCCGACGCCGACCGGGCAGCGCCCCACGTGCGCGAGGCCGACGAGGCCGTGCGGCTCGGCCCGGCGGCGCCGCGCGAGTCGTACCTGCGCATCGACGCGATCATCGAGGCGGCGCGCGCGACCGGTGCCGGCCTCATCCACCCCGGCTACGGGTTCCTCAGCGAGAACCTGGAGTTCGCGTCGGCCTGCGAGGAGGCGGGGATCCGCTTCGTCGGCCCGACCGCCGACCAGATCCTCGCGTTCGGCGCGAAGCACACCGCGCGCGAGCTGGCCGAGGCCGCCGGCGTCCCGCTGCTCGCCGGGACCGGGCTCCTGGCGGACGCCGACGAGGCCGTCGCGGAGGCCCAGCGCATCGGCCTGCCGGTGATGCTCAAGGCCACGGGCGGCGGGGGCGGCATCGGCATGCAGGCGTGCGCGACGCCCGCCGAGGTGCGCGAGGCGTTCGGGCGGGTGACGCGGCTCGCGGAGTCGGCGTTCGGATCCACCGGCATCTTCCTCGAGCGGCTCGTGCGCCCGGCCCGGCACGTGGAGGTGCAGCTCGTGGGCGACGGCGAGGGCCGCGTGGCCGTGATCGGCGACCGCGACTGCTCGCTGCAGCGCCGCAACCAGAAGGTCATCGAGGAGGCGCCGGCGCCCGCGTTGCCCGACCGGGTGCGCGCGCAGCTGCACGACTCGGCCCGTGCACTCGCGGAGTCGGTCTCCTACCGCAGCGCCGGCACGGTCGAGTTCGTCTACGACCCGGTGCGCGAGGAGGCCGCGTTCCTCGAGGTGAACACGCGCCTGCAGGTCGAGCACCCCGTGACCGAGGAGGTGCACGGCGTCGACCTCGTGGAGCTCATGCTGCGGCTCGCGCGCGACGGCGCCGCCGGCCTCCCCGACGACCTCTTCACGCGCGAGTGGATCCCCGAGGGCCACGCCGTCGAGGCCCGCGTCTACGCGGAGGACCCGGCGAAGGGATCCCTCCCGTCGAGCGGCCTCGTGACGCAGGCCGTGCTGGCGACGGGCCCGGGGATCCGCGTCGACGGCTGGATCGAGACCGGCCTCGAGGTCTCCGCCTCCTACGACCCGCTGCTCGCGAAGGTCATCGCCACGGGCGAGACCCGCGACGACGCGCTCGACCTCCTCGGCGAGGCGCTCGACGGCTCCCGGATCGACGGCATCGTCACCAACATCGGCCTGCTGCGGGCGCTCACCGACGACATCGAGCTGCGCACGGCCACGCACTCCACGTCGACGCTCGACGAGACGGAGGACCCGGCGCCGCGCATCGACGTGATCTCCCCCGGCACCATGACCACCGTGCAGGACCTCCCCGGCCGGCTCGGGTACTGGCAGGTCGGGGTGCCGCCGAGCGGGCCGTTCGACCCGGTGTCGCTCGCGGAGGCGAACCTCGCGGTCGGCAACCCGGAGGGCGCGCCCGGCCTCGAGATCACGGCCGACGGACCCGTGCTGCGCTTCTCGACCGCGTCCGTCGTGGCGGTGACGGGCGCGCCCGCGCTGGTCACGATCGACGGCGAGCCCGCCCGGATGTGGGAGCCGCTCGAGGTCGCCGCCGGGCAGACGCTCGCGATCGGCCGCGCCGACGGGCCCGGCCTCCGCCTGTTCCTGGCCGTGCGCGGCGGGATCGACGTGCCCGCGTACCTGGGGTCCGCATCCACGTTCACGCTCGGCCGCTTCGGCGGGCACGCGGGTCGGGCGCTGCTCGCGGGCGACGTGCTGCGGCCCGGATCCCCCGACTCGGACGCGGCGCACCCCGCGTTCCCCGCGGGGGCGCGCCTCGGGATCATCGGCGGCCCGACCCCCGCGCACCGCCGGCCGGCGCTCACCTCGACGTGGGAGATCGGCGTCACCGAGGGCCCGCACGCGGCGCCCGACTTCTTCACGCGCGAGGACATCGACGTGCTCTACGCCACCGACTACGGCGTGCACCACAACTCGGCGCGCACCGGGATCCGGCTCATCGGGCCCCGGCCCGGCTGGGCGCGCGAGGACGGCGGCGAGGCGGGCCTGCACCCGTCGAACATCCACGACACCCCGTACGCCGTGGGCGCGATCGACTTCACGGGCGACACCCCGATCATCCTCGGGCCAGACGGGCCGTCGCTCGGCGGGTTCGTGTGCCCGGCGGTCGTGGCGAGCGGCGAGCTGTGGAAGCTCGGCCAGCTGCGTCCCGGCGACACCGTGCGCTTCGTGCCCGTGACGGAGGCGGCCGCCGCGTCGCTCGTGGACGCGCGCTCCTCGCTCCAGGTGATCCGCGCGGGCGGTGACGGCGACGACGGCGTTATCGGCCGCCTCGAGCCCACCGACGCGCGGCCCGGCGTCGCGTACCGCCGCGACGGCGACGACAACGTGCTCGTCGAGTACGGCGACATGACCCTCGACATCGCCCTCCGCATGCGCGTCCACGCGCTCATGACCCGGCTGCAGGAGCACATGCCGCCCGGCGTGCTCGAGGTGACGCCGGGGATCCGCTCGCTCCAGGTCCGCACCGACGCGCGCGTGCTCAAGGCCACGGCCGTCACGCGGCTGCTGCAGGAGCTGGAGGACGAGATCCCGCCGACCGGGCAGCTCGTCGTGCCGTCGCGGAAGGTGCGGCTGCCGCTCTCCTGGGACGACCCGGCGACGCGCCTCGCGATCGAGCGCTACATGGCCGGCGTCCGCGACGACGCACCGTGGACGCCGTGGAACATCGAGTTCATCCGCCGCATCAACGGCCTCGACTCGGTCGACGACGTCTTCCGCACGGTCTTCGACGCGAGCTACCTCGTGCTCGGCCTCGGCGACGTGTACCTCGGCGCGCCCGTGGCCACGCCGCTCGATCCGCGCCACCGCCTGGTGACCACGAAGTACAACCCGGCGCGCACCTGGACAGCCGAGAACTCCGTCGGCATCGGGGGCGCGTACCTCTGCATCTACGGGATGGAGGGGCCGGGCGGGTACCAGTTCGTCGGCCGCACCGTGCAGATCTGGAACCGCTTCCGCCGCGGCGGCCTCTTCCAGGAGGACCCGTGGGCGCTGCGCTTCTTCGACCGCATCGAGTGGTACCCGGTCGGCGCGGAGGAGCTGCTGGAGCTGCGCGCCGAGACGGACGCGGGACGCGGGCACTACGAGACGGAGGACGGCGAGTTCTCCATCGCCGACCACCACGCGTTCCTGGCGGCGAACGACGCGTCGATCCGCGACTTCCGCGAGACGCAGACGCGCGCGTTCGAGGAGGAGAAGGCGCGCTGGCGCCTGTCGGGCGAGTTCGACGTGCGCGACGAGCCGCCCGTGGTCGAGGCCGCGACCGTGCCGATCCCGCCCGGCGCCACCACCGTCACGGCGCCGTTCACCTCCACCGTCTGGCGCGTGGACGTGCGCCCGGGCGACCTCGTCGCGGTCGGCGACCCCGTGCTCGCGGTGGAGGCCATGAAGATGGAGTCCGTCGTCGGCGCGACCGCGGCCGGCCGCGTGCTCGACGTCCACATCCGGCCCGGGGAGCAGGTCGCGCCCGGGCAGGTCCTCGCCGTGATCGGAGCCGCATCGTGATCCCCGTCCCCGCCGTCTCCCCCGCCGCCCGCGTGCGCGACGCCTACGCGCGCATCGCCGAGGTCGACCGGCCGGAGGTGTGGATCGCGCTGCGTCCCGAGGCCGAGGTACTCGCCGAGGCGGAGGCGGTGGATCCGGCGCTGCCGCTCGCCGGGATCCTCGTCGCCGTGAAGGACAACATCGACGTCGCCGGGCTCGACACCACGGCGGGCGCGCGCTCGTACGCGTACCGGCCGGAGCGCGACGCGACCGCGGTGGCGCGGCTGCGCGCGGCCGGCGCGATCGTGATCGGCAAGGCGAACCTCGACCAGTTCGCGACCGGGCTCGTCGGCACCCGCTCGCCGTTCGGCGCGGTGCGGAACGCGTGGGATCCGACGCGCATCTCGGGCGGCTCGTCGAGCGGATCCGCGACCGCGGTCGCCCTCGGCATCGTCGACATCGCGCTCGGCACCGACACCGCGGGGTCCGGGCGCGTGCCCGCCGCGCTCGGCGGGATCGTCGGCGTGAAGCCCACGCGAGGACTCGTGCCGGCCACGGGCGTCGTGCCCGCTTGCCGGTCGCTCGACTGCGTGACCGTGTTCGGCCGGTCGCTGGAGCTCGCGCGCGCGGCGGCGGAGGTCATGTCGGGGCCGGACGGCGAGGATCCGCTCGCCCGCGACGACCTCGCGCTCGCTGGCCTGCCGACCCGGCCGCGCGTCGCCGTGCCGCTGCCCGCGCAGCTCGCCGGGCTCGACGAGGGATGGGACGGGGCGTTCGCCGCCGCCGTCGACCGGTTCCGCCAGCTCGGCTGCGAGGTCGTGGAGGTCGACATCGCACCGCTGCTCGAGGCCGCGACCCTGCTCTACGACGGCGCGTTCGTCGCCGAGCGGTACGCCGCGGTCGGCGCGCACATCGAGGCGCACCCGGATCTCGTGGGCGACGACCTCGACCCCACGGTCGCGCGCATCGTGCTCGCGGGCGCCCGTCCGAGCGCCGCCGACCTGTTCGCCGACCGGGAGCGGCTCGACCTGCTCGCCGCCGCGAGCCGGCGCGTGCTCGGCGACGCGGTCGCGCTGCTGACGCCGACGACCACCGGGCACCCGACGCTCGCGGAGGTGGCCGCGGATCCGGTCGGCGCCAACAGCCGCCTCGGCCGCTACACGAACTGCGCGAACCTGCTCGACCTCGCCTCGCTCGCGATCCCCGCCGGCCAGGTCGCCGGGCTGCCCTTCGGCGTGATGCTCACGGGCCCGGCCTTCACCGACCGTCGGCTCGCCGCGCTCGCGACCGCGTTCCTCGCCCCCACCATCGACCTCCTCGTGGTGGGCGCGCACCTGCGCGGCGAGCAGCTCAACGGGCAGCTCGTGGCGGCGGGCGGATCCTTCCTCCGCGACGCCGCGACCGCGCCCGAGTACCGGCTGTTCGCGCTCGACACCGTGCCGCCGAAGCCGGGGCTCGCGCGCGTCGCGCCGGGGTCGTCCGGGCAGGCCGCGAGCATCGCCGGCGAGCTGTGGCGCCTCCCCGCAGCGGGCTTCGCCACGTTCACGGCCGCGCTGCCCGCGCCCATGGCCATCGGCCGTGTGACGCTCGACGACGGATCCGAGGTCCGCGGCTTCCTCGTGGAGGGGCACGCGGTGGAGGGCGCGACGGAGATCACGAGGCACGGCGGGTGGCGGGCCTACCGGAGGAGCGCGTGACGCGGGCCGCCGCCTGCGAGGATGGCCCGATGGCCAAGGACGACAAGCCCGGCCGCGTGGGCCGCCCCCGGGTCGTGCCCGACGCCGGATCCCCGCTGAGCCCCCGCGAGCAGATCCTCGACGCCGCCGCCGCGCTCTTCGCCGAGCACGGCCTGAGCGGCACGTCGACGCGCGCGATCGCCGAGCGGGTCGGGATCCGGCAGGCGTCGCTCTACTACCACTTCGCCGGCAAGGACGACCTGCTCGTCGAGCTGCTCACGCGCTCCGTGCGCCCGAGCCTCGACGTGGTCCGCGGCATCGAGGACCTTGTGCCCGAGCGCGCCTCCGCCGCCGCCGCGCTGCACGCGCTCGTGATGGTCGACTTCCGCACGCTCGCCGACACCCCGCACAACATCGGCACGCTCTACCTGCTGCCCGAGGTGCAGGGCGAGCGCTACGACGGGTTCCGCCTCCAGCGCCGCGAGCTGCAGGAGGCGTACGGGCGCATCGGCACCGCGGCCGCGACCGCCGACGTGCGCGCGACGGTCGGGCCGGAGGCGCTCGGGGCCGTGCTGATCCAGCTGGCCGAGCTCGTGATCCAGCTCCGCCGCCGCGGCGAGCCCGACGACGCCGACCGCGACGCCATCGCCGCCACGTGCCTGCGGGCGTGCGGGCTGGGGACCGCGGAGATCGCCGAGGCGCGTCGCGACGCGGAGGCGCTGCTGGCCGTCACGGCCTGAGGTCGGCCGAACGCGCTGCCGCCGTGCCGGCTCAGCCGATCCGCGCCAGCAGCTCCAGCGACCGCTCGATCACGAGGGCCGTCGCGATGGGATCCGACGACGGCAGCGACGCGTCCGTGAAGAGGTGCCGGTCGCCGTCGTAGACGAACACCTCGGCGAGGTCCGGGCCGACGACCTCCGCCAGCTCGCGGGCCGCCTCCAGGTCGCCCTCGCCCGCGAAGAACGGATCCCGCGCCATGCCGTGCACCTGCACCGGCACCCCCGCGGGCCACGGCCCGAACGCCCACTCGGCGGAGAGCGACACGAACGACTCGTACAGCAGCGCGCCACGGGCACCCGGGCGGGTCTGCGCGAGGCGCTGCGCGATGGATCCGCCCCAGGAGGACCCGGCGTAGACCAGCCCGGCGGGCAGCCCGGCGAGCGCGCGGTCGGTGCGCTCGGCGACGACGTGGTCGGCGAGGCCCGCCATGAGCGCGAGGCCCGCCTCGATCGACTCGGGCAGCGCGCCGTCGAACAGGTCGGGCACGTGCACGGTGTGCCCGCCGTCCCGCAGGGCGTCGGCGAAGGACAGCACCCCGGGGGTGCGGCCCTGCACGTGGTGGAACAGCACGATCTCGGCCATGGGCGCGCCTCTCCTCGTCCGCGTGGGCGCGGATCCGGCGCTCCTGTCGCGGGCGCCGTGCCGCGAACCTACTCCGAGGGTCCGCGGTCGGATCGGCTCGGGCACGGGCATCCGCGACCACGACGCCCGCTCACCGCGCGGGCGGCGACCACACCATGAAGTCCGCGGCCAGCTCCATGCACCGGAGGCGCGCCGGGGAGAAGTCGTAGGGCATCTTCGCGAAGGCGTCCATCGTGCTCAGGGACCGGGCCGACCTGCCGGTGACGCCGCGGGCCTCGTCCTCGTCGTCCGGACCATCGGGGTGCAGCTCGTCCCAGGCGTCCATGAGCTCCTCGTCGAGCCGCGGGAGGTCGGACGCCTCGATCGCGGCGTGCAGCGTCTCCTCGAACGCGCGCCGCTCCGCCGCCGCCTCCGCCACGCGCGGGTCGTCGACGGCGACCGTGTCGTCGAGCGCCTCCTCGGCGGCGTCCACCCGGTCGGACGCCTCGCGCAGGCCCGGCAGCGTGGCCACGGCGATGTAGCGGGTGGCGTTGAGGGCCGCGACGAGCGGGCCGAGGCTGCGCTCCATGACCAGCAGGCCGTCGAGGTCGGCCTGGCGCAGGGATCCGTCGGGCAGGCCCTCGAGTCGGCGGGCGACGAGGTCGGAGAGCAGGCCCAGCCGGCTGCCCCGGGCGCGCAGCCGCCGCACGGCGTCCCGCTGCCGCCGCAGCTCCGTCTCCTGGGCCGCGAGGGTCGCCTCGAGCCGGTCGAGGACGCCGGCGACGTCGTCGTCTCCGGCGACGGGATGCGGGGCGGCGGCACCCGGGGCGGCGGCGTTCGCGGCGTCACCCGCCTCCGGGTCGGCGAACGCGGCCCGGATGTCCTCGAGGGCGATCCCGGCGTCGGCCATGCGCCGGATCCACATCAGCCGGACCATGTCGGCGTAGCCGTAGCGGCGGCGGTCGTCGGCGCCCCGCTCCGGCTCGGGGGCCAGGCCGATCTGGTGGTAGTGGCGGATGGTCCGCGGGGTGACGCCGACGAACGCGGCGGCGTCGCCGATCCGGACCTGGCGGGGCGGGATCGGCATCGGGATCGGGGAGGTGCTCACGGCCGGGCCGTCCTCGGTGGGGTGCGTCATGGGACCACCCGATCACATGACGCTACGGGAGGTGCAAGCCCGGGCGAGGCGCGAGGTGCGCGCCGAAGGAGGCGCGGCGGGCCTCGTCGACGGCCTCGTCGAAGCGCAGGTCGGGGTCGGCGAGCACGGCGATCACGGCGAGCGCGTGGATCCGCACCCGGGCGTCCGCCGCGCGCCGCGACCGCTCGAGGATCGGCAGCGCGGCCCGGCCGACGCTCGCGAAGGCGCGCGCGAGGCTGGCCTGCGTGTCGCGGCCGCGGCGGCCGAGC
>NZ_QWGT01000042.1 GCF_003576405.1 Clavibacter lycopersici | reverse complement strand
CGGATCCGCCGCGGGGGCGTCGGCCGCGCGCCCCGCTCGGGGTCCGGGGCGGGGTGCGTCGGCGATGGGTGTGCGGGGCGTCGTCATGGACACATGCTGGATCCGCGCGGCGCGCCCGGCCAGGGCCGTTGGTCCCCCGGCCGGGCGCCGCCGGCATCGGCCGCCTCAGCCCGGCAGCATCTGCGAGAGCCCGAAGGTCCAGAGGCTGAGCACCACGAGGATCCCGAGGCTGTAGCCGATCGACGCCCGCAGGATCTCGCTCTCCCGCCCGGTGAGCCCGACGGCGCCGGCCGCGATCGCGATGGACTGCGGCGAGATGACCTTCGCCGCCGCCCCGCCCGCGGTGTTCGCGGCGACGAGCAGGGTCGCGTCCACGCCGATCCGCCCGGCCGTGGTGGCCTGCAGCTGCGCGAAGAGCGTGTTGTTGTTCACGACGGATCCGGTGAGGAACACGCCGACCCAGCCGATCACGGGCGCGAGCAGCGGGAACCAGGCGCCGGCACCCGCGAGCGCGCCGCCGATGCCCGCGGATCCGCCCGAGAGGTTCGCGATCTGGGCGAGCACGAGGATCGCCGCGATGAGCACGAGCGCCTTCCACAGGTCGCGCCAGGTGCCGCGGAGCTGCTCGAGCACCACCTGCCGGGTGAGCACGCGGGAGGTGAGCGCGGTGATCACGACGGCCAGGAGGATCGCGGTGCCGGTCGCGCCGAGGGGCGTCCAGCTCCACGCGTTGGCGACGACGACGCCGCCCGCGGTCGTGATCCGCCCCGTGACACCGGGCATCGGCACCGTGACGACCGCCCAGGCGAGCGGGCCGCCGGGCGCGGAGAGCGCCTTGAACGCGGGCGTGCTCCAGACGAAGACGAGCACCGTGAGCACGTAGAACGGGCTCCACGCGGCGAGCACCTCGCGCGCCGTGTGGCGGACGGGTGCGGCGGGCGGGGCGGTCGCGACCGGCGCGGTGAGCGTCGCGGTCGCGGTGGATCCGCCGGCCCGGGCGTCACGTGCGCCGCCGCCGGGTGCGGTCGAACGGGCGCCTCCGCGGGCGCCGCCCTCGCGGGCCTCCCCCTCGACGAACACGTGCCGCGGCGTCCACACGAGACGCAGCGCGGCGAGCGCCACCATCCCGAGCAGCCCCGGCAGGATCGCCGCGAGCTCGGGCCCGAGGAGGAGCAGCACGGCGGCCTGCGTGCCGCTGAACACGAGGGTCACGACGAGCGTCGCGGGCCAGGTCTCGCGGAGGCCGCGGAGCCCGTCGAGGATCACGACGAGCAGGAACGGGATGAGGAGCGTCACCGGCTGGAGGATGAGCGCGAGGTCGCGCGAGAGGTCCATCACGTCGACGCCGCCGACCTGCGCGCCCACGATCACGGGGATGCCGACGGCGCCGTAGGCACCTGCCGCGAAGTTGGCGACCAGGCTGATCATGGCCGCGCGCACCGGCCGGAAGCCGAGCGTCACGAGCATGGCCGCGCAGATCGCGATGGGCACGCCGAACCCGGCGACGCCCTCGAGGAACGCGCCGAAGCAGAAGCTGATGAGGAGCACCTGGATCCGCTGGTCGGGCGAGATCGCGGCGATGGATGCCCGGATCACGTCGAACTTCCCGCTCGCGACCGCCAGCCGGTAGAGCCAGACGGCCATGAGGATGATGTACGCGATCGGCCAGATCGCGCTGAGGAGGCCCAGGATGCCCGCGCCCGCGAGCGCCGGGATCGGCATGCCGTACATGCCGAGCGCGACCGCCACCTCGGCGACGAGCGCGACGCCCGCGGCCTGCAGCCCGGTGAGCTTGAACACCACCAGGCAGACGAGGAACAGGAGGATCGGGATCGCCGCGACCAGCGCCGAGAGCCACGGGACGCCGAGCGGGTCGGGGTCCTGGATCCACACGGCTCAGGCCCCCACGGTCGCGAGCACGGCGGTGAGCGCCTCGGCCGAGACGGCCAGCTTCTCGAGCTCGGAGGCCGAGAACGGCGTGTTCCGGATGGGCGTCGCGCCGTGCGCGCCGACGATCGACGGCACGGACAGCGCGATGCCGTCGATCCCGTGGAAGTCCTCGAGCACGGTGCTGACGGGCAGCACGGCCCGCTGGTCCTGCAGGATCGCCTCCGCGATGCGCGCGCTGGAGAGGCCGATGGCGTGGTTGGTCGCGCCCTTGCCGCGGATGACCCGGTAGGCGGCGTCGCGCACGTCGACGGCGATGAGCTCGAGCTCGTCGACCGTCATGCGCGGGTGCCCCTCGGCCTCCCACTCGAGGATCGGGACGGTGCCGATCATCGCCTCGTCCCACAGCGCGAACTCGGTGTCGCCGTGCTCGCCCACGATGTGCGCGTGCACGCTGCTGGTGGAGACGCCGGCGCGGCGAGCGAGCTCCCAGCGCAGGCGCGAGGTGTCGAGCACGGTGCCGGAGGAGAAGACACGCGAGCGCGGCAGGCCGGAGACGCGGGAGGCGATCACGGTCATCACGTCGCAGGGGTTCGTGACGAGGAGGTAGACGGCGTCGGGCGCGACCTCGAGGAGGCCGGGCATCATCGACTCGATGATCCCCGCGTTCACGCCCGCGAGGTCGGTGCGGGACTGACCCGGGCGCTGCTTGGCGCCGGCCGTGATGACGACCACGTGCGACCCCTCGGCGACCCGGACGTCGGATCCGCCGCTGATCTCGCTCGCGCCCGTGAACTGGGTGCCGTGCGCGAGGTCGAGCACCTCGGCCTCGACGCGCTCGGCGGCGATGTCGTAGAGCGCGACGTGCCGGGCGGATCCGCGGATGAGGGCCGCGTACGCGACGCTGGCGCCCACGCTGCCCGCTCCGACGACGGTCAGCTTGCTGTTCTCTCTCGTGCTCATGGTCAGGCCTCTTCGGTCTCGGTGGTGCGGGGGGCGGTCTCCGGGGTGCGGGGGGCGGACGCGGCGGGGGCGTCCGGCAGGATCATCACGGGCACGTTCGCGTTGATGAGGACCTCGTGCAGGGTGCCGCCGATGCCGGGCGACGGCGTGCGGCGGGAGCGGCCGATCACGAGGAGCGCGCGGTCGCGGGCCAGGTTGAGGATCGCCTCGGCGGGGCGCCGGGAGGTGAGGTGCCGGGTGACCTCGAGGCCGGGATCCACCTCGTGCGCCACGTCGAGCGCCCGGTGCAGCACGGCGTCGCCGAGGTGGCGCGCGTCGGCGCCGCCCTCCTGCGGGACGGCGTGCACGATGCTCACGCGGGATCCCGCGGCCGATGCCTCCTGGGCGCCCGCGCGGGCGAGCGCGTCGGATGCGGCCGTGCCGTCGAGCGCCACGACGACGCCGTCGCGGAGTCGGAGGTCGGCGGAGGGCACGACCACGAGCGGGCCGGGCACGAGGGAGGCGAGCTGCACGCTGCGCACGCCGTAGAGGCGGCCGCGGGCGTAGCCGGTCTTGTCGGATCCGACGACGAGCACGTCGTCCTCGTCCACCGCGGCGAGCGACGGGGCGACGGCGCCGGTGGCGAGCCGGGTGGTGACGGCGAGGCCGGGGTGGGCGGATGCGACCCGCGCGGCCGCCGCCGACAGGAGGGCGCCGAGGTCGCGTGCGCTCTGCTGCGCGTAGGCCGCTCCCATCGCGCCCGCGTCGTCGTCCACGACGCCGACCAGCTGCACCTCGCCGCCGGAGCGGACCGCGCGCGAGACGGCCCAGCCGAGCGCCGTGACGCTCGCGGCGGATCCGTCGTATCCGACCACGCAGCGGGCCGCGATCCTGCCCGGGGAGTCGGCGACGCGGATGCCCTCGGCGTCCGTGCGGGCTGTCATCGTCTCGTCCACCATGGTCCTCCTCCGCCTAGCGGGTGCTAGGTTTCGAGCGTCGCGCGGCCCGGCCGGGTGACGTAGGGCCGGAGGTCCCGTGGACCGCCCGGTCCGGGAAGAGGCCGCACGTGCGCACCGATCCGCCGATGGGCTTCCCCGACCTGCCCCGCTCCGCGCTGGAGAGGTCCATCGCCGACCTCGTCGAGAAGGCGGGCGACGTCCTCCAGTCGCAGGGCCGGCTGCGGAACCTGCTGGCCGCCACGCGCGCCATCGCCGAGGACCTCGACCTCGAGGACGTGCTGCGGCGCATCGCGCAGGCCGCGGTGGACCTCGTCGGCGCGCGCTACGGCGCCCTCGGCGTCATCGGGCCGGACGGGCGGCTGGAGCAGTTCATCCACGTGGGCATCGACGCCGACCTGGCCGCCCGCATCGGGCACCTCCCCCGCGGGCTCGGCCTGCTCGGCGCCCTCATCGACGACCCGGAGCCGGTGCGCCGCGAGCACCTCGCCGACGACCCGCGCTCGGCCGGGTTCCCCGCGCACCACCCGCCGATGGACTCCTTCCTCGGCGTCCCCATCCGCGTGCGCGACGAGGTCTACGGCAACCTCTACCTCACCGACCGCGCCGACGGGCCGTTCAGCCCGGAGGACGAGGAGCTGCTCATGTCGCTCGCGGCCGCCGCGGGCGTGGCCATCGACAACGCGCGGCTGTTCGGCGAGTCCGAGCGGCGGCAGGGCTGGGCGCTCGCGCAGGCGGAGATCGCGTCGGCGCTGCTCGACGAGGACGGCGACGACCCGCTCGGGCTCATCGCCTCCTCGGTGATCCGGCTGACCGACGCGTCCGTCGTCGCCGTCGTGGCCCGCACCCCGGCCGGCGCGTACGCGACCGAGGACGCGTGGGGCGAGGACGCGGCCGACTACGTGGGCCGCGTGTTCAGCGCCGAGGAGACGCCCGCCGCCGGGGTCATCGCGTCGGGCATGCCGGCGCTCGCGCTGGGGCTCGCGCACCCCGGATCCCCCGACGGCGAGCGCTCCACCGGCAGCGCGATCACGGTGCCGCTCGCCCGGCCCGGCGGCCTCGACGCGGCGCTCCTCGTGGCGCGCGCGCCCGGATCCGCCCGGTTCGTCGACCTCGACCTCGACCTCATCGCCGACTTCGCCGCGCACGCCAGCGTCGCCCTGGAGCTGCGCGGCGCCCGTGCGGCCCGCGAGCGCGTCGCCCTGCTGGAGGACCGCGGGCGCATCGCGCGCGACCTGCACGACAACGTGATCCAGCGCCTGTTCGCCGCGGGCCTGTCGCTGAACGGCATGGACGTGCAGGCGGTCGCGCCCTCGGTGCACGCGCGGATCGAGGCGGTGCAGACGCTGCTCGACGACGCGATCGCCGAGATCCGCACCTCCGTCTTCGCGCTGCGGGCCAGCCAGCCGCGCGTCGCGGGCGCCCGGCACCGGCTGCTCGACGTGGTGAGCGAGGTCGCCGGATCCTTCCCGACGCCGCCGCGCATCGTGTTCCACGGGCACGTCGACGAGGTGGTCGCGGGCGACCTGCGCGACGACGTGGAAGCGGTCGTGCGCGAGGGCCTCGCCAACGCCGTGCGGCACGCCGACGCGACCTCGGTCGTGGTGGAGGTCGGCTGCACCGCCGACGCGACGACCGTGCGGATCTCCGACGACGGCCGCGGGCCCGCCGGCCGCACGCGCGCCAGCGGCATCCGGAACCTCGAGGCGCGCGCGGAGGCGCTCGGCGGATCCAGCTCGCTCGCCCCGCAGGACAGCGGCGGCGCGGTGCTCACGTGGAGCGTGCCGGGGCCTGCGGCCGTCGCCCTCGACGCGACCGGGCCCATCGCCGCGGTCGCACCCGAGGCCATGGGACGGATCCGATGACCCGCGTGTTCCTGCTCGACGACCACGAGCTCGTGCGCCGCGGCATCGCCGACGTCATCGAGCGCGAGGCCGACCTGGAGGTGGTCGGCGAGGCGGGCACCGTCCGCGACGCGGTCGCGCGCGTGGAGGCCACCCGGCCCGACGTGGTGGTGCTCGACGTGCGGTTGCCCGACGGATCCGGCGTGGACGCCTGCCGCCGCATCCGCTCGCTCCACCCGGACCTGCCGTGCCTCATGCTCACGGCGTTCGACGACGACTCCGCGCTCGAGGCCGCCGTGCTGGCGGGCGCGCAGGGCTGGCTGCTCAAGGACATCCGCGGCGCCGGCCTCGTCGACGCGATCCGCCGGGTCGCCGCGGGCGGGCAGCTCATGGACCGCGAGGTGGTGCGGCGGGCCCGCGCCCGGATCCTCGTGCCCGCCGTCCCCGCCGATGAGCCGCGCCTCACGCTGCGCGAGGGCCAGATCCTCGCGCTCATCACGGAGGGGCTCACCAACCGGCAGATCGGCGAACGCCTCGGCCTCGCGGAGAAGACCGTGAAGAACTACGTCTCGGGGCTGCTGGAGAAGATCGGCGTCGAGCGGCGCACGCAGGCCGCGGTGTACGGGATGACGCACCCGCGGCGGCCGGGGGCCTGACCACCCGCGCGCACGACGAAGGGCCGGGACCCTCGGGGATCCCGACCCTCGCGTGCGGGCGCGCTACACGAGCCAGCGCTGCGACCGCACGATCGGCAGCCGGCGCCAGGCCCGGCCGAGCCCGAAGGTGTCGCCGGCGGAGAGGTAGGCGACCACGATCAGGGCCAGCGCGTAGACGATGTGGTAGTCGACGAGCGGGTTGGTCGACGCGGCGTTCGCGGCGAACGGCCACTCGGCGAGGTACATCAGCAGCATCACGCCGGAGCCGACGACCGCGCTGACGCGCAGGCCGATGCCGAGGATCACTGCCAGGCCGATCCCGAGCATCGCGAGCATGAAGAGCACGTCGACGAGCGGGTTGGCGAGTCCGGCGAAGAAGCCCGTGAGCGGACCCGTGACGGACTCGCTGGTGAGGAACCCCTGCGCGGGCGTCCCGCCGTTGATCCACGCGCGCTCCACCGGGGTGGAGAAGCCGAGGCCGAACGTCTTGTCGAGGAACGCCCAGAGGAAGACGAAGCCGGTCGCGATCCGGAGCACGGCGAGCGCGACGCGGCCGCGCTCCGTGGTGACGCGGCTGCGCTCGTCGACGGCGAGGGCGGGAGCGGCGGCGCTCGTGGTCCGTCCCGCCCCGGGTGCGGTGGTGGTGACGGTGTGGGCGGTCATGGTCGTTCCCCTTCGGCTGGTCCGGGCGGTGGTGCCCGGTGGATCCAGGCTCGTCGCGGCCGGTCCCCGTCGGCAGGGTCGGAGGTCCCGCGGCGCCCGGGGGACGTTCGCCCCTGCCGCGCGCGCCCGCGGATCCGCAGGCTCTACCCATGCCCTCCGCTCCCCCACCCGCCGCATCCGTGCTCGTCCTCAACGCCGGGTCCTCCTCCCTCAAGCACCGCCTCGTGGATCCCGTCACGGGCGCCGCGCGCGCCTCCGGCACCGTGGAGCGCATCGGCGAGGCCGGCGGCGACGCGCCCGACCACGAGTCCGCCGTGCGCATCGCCCTCGACCGCGTGCAGGCCGCGCACCTGCCGCCGCCCGTCGCCGTCGGCCACCGCGTGGTGCACGGCGGATCCCGGTTCGACCGCGCCGTCGTGGTCGACGCCGACGTGGAGCGCGCCATCGACGAGCTCTCCGCCCTCGCGCCGCTGCACAACCCCGCGAACCTCGCCGGGATCCGCGCCGCGCGCGCCGTGCTGCCCGACGTGCCGCACGTCGCCGTCTTCGACACCGCGTTCCACCGCACGATCCCGGAGGCCGCGTCCACCTACGCGATCGACGCCGACCTCGCCGCCCGCTTCGGGATCCGCCGCTACGGCTTCCACGGCACCTCGCACCGCTTCGTCTCCCGCGCCGCCGCCGCGTTCCTCGGGAAGCCGCTCGAGGAGACCCGCATGATCGTGCTGCACATCGGCAACGGCGCGTCCGCCTGCGCGATCGACGGCGGCCGCTCCATCGAGACGTCGATGGGACTGACGCCGCTCGAGGGCCTCGTGATGGGCACGCGCTCGGGCGACATCGACCCGGCCGTGCTGTTCCACCTGCACCGCCAGGCCGGCCTCGGCTTCGACGAGCTGGAGGCGCTGCTCAACCGGGGCAGCGGGCTGCTCGGGCTCACCGGATCCAGCGACATGCGCGACGTGCAGGCCGCCGAGCTCGACGGCGACCCCCGTGCGGCGCTCGCGCTGGAGGTCTACCGGCACCGGATCCGCCGCTACGTCGGCGCGTACACGGCCGAGCTCGGCGGGCTCGACGCCGTGGTCTTCACCGCGGGCGTGGGCGAGCACGACTCCCTGCTCCGCCGCCGCAGCCTCGCGGGCCTCGAGCACCTGGGCATCCACGTGGATCCCGACCGCAACGAGCTCGCCTCCACCCACGCCCGCCGCATCTCCCCCGAGGGCTCGCCCGTCGCGGTGCTCGTGGTGCCGACGGACGAGGAGTGGGAGATCGCGCGGCAGGCGGCGGAGGTCATCTGATCTGCGCGACTTCGTCCCGCGGGAGCCGACATGACGGTGGGACGGAGCGTCATCACATCCGATCACGTGATGACGTTCCGTCCCACTGCCGAGCAGCGCCCGGGCCCCGGCACGCGTGCTATTCCCCCGCCGCCTCCCGCTGCGCCCGCGTGCGATGCGTGTCGTACTCCACGTCGTACGCGCCCGGCGGGAGCGGCGCGATCAGCGCGCCGTGTCGCTTCAGGCGCGCACGGGTCTGCCGCTTGAGCAGGTCCCAGCGGGCGGTGTCCATCGTGTGCCCGATCTGCGCGATGTGCGCGATGTGCATGGTGTGCGCCGTCATGTCGTCCTCGTCCTCTGTCGTGTGGACCCAGTCCAGCGCGGCACCGCACGCGCCGACAGGGCCTTCGGTCCCGCGGGCCGGGCGGCGTCGGGCAGCGCGCGTCCCCACGGGACCTTCGCCCCTCCCCCGCGCCGCACCGCCCGGCGAGCCTGGATCCATGACCCTCACCGCACATCCGGCCGCCGTCACGCCCACCGCGCCCTCCATCCCGGCGGCGCCCGCTCGCACCGCCTTCCCGCACCGCGCGCCGATGCCGCTCCCCGCGGAGGAGCTCGCCCGCCTGGAGATGTGGTGGCGCACCGCGAACTACCTCTCCGTCGGCCAGATCTACCTGCTCGACAACCCGCTGCTGCGCCGCCCGCTCACCTTCGACGACGTGAAGCCGCGCCTGCTCGGCCACTGGGGCACGACGCCCGGCCTCAACTTCATCTACGCGCACCTCAACCGCGTGATCCAGCAGCGCGACCTCGACACCGTCTACGTGATCGGCCCGGGCCACGGAGGCCCCGGCATGATCGCGAACGCGTACCTCGACGGCACGTACACCGAGGTGTACCCGCGGATCACGCAGGACGAGGAGGGCGTGCGCCGCCTGTTCCGCCAGTTCTCGTTCCCGGGCGGGATCCCCAGCCACGTCGCCCCCGAGACCCCCGGCTCCTTCCACGAGGGCGGCGAGCTCGGCTACGCGCTGTCCCACGCCTACGGCGCCGCGTTCGACAACCCGGAGCTGCTGGTGGCCGCCGTGGTCGGCGACGGCGAGGCGGAGACCGGGCCGTTGGCCACGTCCTGGCACTCGAACAAGTTCCTCGACCCGCTGCACGACGGCGTGGTCCTGCCGATCCTCCACCTCAACGGCTGGAAGATCGCGAACCCGACCGTGCTCGCCCGCATCCCCGAGTCGGAGCTGCTGGACCTCATGCGCGGCTACGGACACACGCCCTACATCGTGTCGGGCGGCTTCCACGGCGAGGACCCCGCGGCCGTGCACCGTCGCATGGCCGAGACGATGGACGTGGTGCTCGAGCAGATCGCCGACATCAAGGCCGCCGCTGCCGCCGGCACGCTCGAGGGCCGCCCGGCCTGGCCGATGATCATCCTCCGCACCCCGAAGGGCTGGACCTGCCCGAAGGAGATCGACGGCCACCCCGCCGAGGACGACTGGCGCGCCCACCAGGTGCCGCTCGCCAGCGCGCGCGACACCGAGGCGCACCTCCGGATCCTCGAGGACTGGATGCGGTCGTACCGCCCCGAGGAGCTCTTCGACGAGCGGGGCGCGCCCGTCGCCCTCGCCACCGCGCTGGCTCCCGCAGGCACCCGCCGCATGAGCGCCAACCCGGTCGCCAACGGCGGCCTCCTCAAGCGCGACCTCGACCTGCCCGACTTCCGCGACTACGCGGTCGACGTGCCGACGCCCGGCGGATCCGTGCACGAGCCCACCCGCGTGCTCGGCGACTGGCTCACGGACGTCGTGGTGCGGAACCCCACCGACTTCCGGATCTTCGGCCCCGACGAGACCGCGTCGAACCGCCTCGGCGGCGTGCTGCGGGTCACCGACAAGCAGTTCGACGGCGAGATCCGCCCCACCGACGAGCACCTGGCGCGCGCCGGCCGGGTGATGGAGATGCTCAGCGAGCACCAGTGCCAGGGCTGGCTCGAGGGCTACCTGCTCACCGGCCGCCACGGCCTCTTCACGTCGTACGAGGCCTTCATCCACATCGTCGACTCGATGCTGAACCAGCACGCCAAGTGGCTCAAGGTCTCGAAGGGGATCCCGTGGCGCCGCCCCATCGCGTCGCTCAACTACCTGCTGTCGTCGCACGTCTGGCGCCAGGACCACAACGGCCTCTCGCACCAGGACCCGGGCTTCATCGACCACGTCGTGAACAAGAAGGCCGACGTCGTGCGCGTCTACCTGCCGTTCGACGCGAACACGCTGCTCTCCACCTACGACCACTGCCTGCGCTCGGAGGACTACGTGAACGTCGTCGTCGCCGGCAAGCAGCCGAGCTTCGACTGGCTCTCCATGGACGACGCGATCGCGCACATGACCCGCGGCATCGGCATCTTCGACTGGGCCGGCACCGAGGTGGCGGGCGAGGCGCCCGACGTGATCATGGCCTGCGCGGGCGACGTGCCCACTCTCGAGACGCTCGCCGCGGTGTCGATCCTCCGCGAGGAGATCCCGGGCTTGAGGATCCGCGTCGTGAACGTCGTCGACCTCATGCGCCTGCAGTCGGAGGGCGAGCACCCGCACGGCCTGTCGGAGGCGGGCTACGACGCGCTGTTCCCGGCCGGGATCCCGGTGGTCTTCGCGTACCACGGCTACCCGTGGCTCATCCACCGCCTCACCTACCGCCGCGCCAACAACGCGCAGCTGCACGTGCGCGGCTACAAGGAGGAGGGATCCACGACCACGCCGTTCGACATGGTGATGCTCAACGACATGGACCGGTACCACCTCGTGATCGACGCGATCGACCGGACGCCCGGCCTCAGCCGCACCCAGGGCCCGCTCCGCCAGCGCATGGAGGACGCCCGCCTCCGCGCCCGTCAGTACACGCGCGAGCACGGCGAGGACATCCCCGAGGTCGCCGACTGGACCTGGGCGTCGTCGGTCACGGGCGGCGTGCGCGCGGCGAACGTGGGCGTCGGCCAGCTGCCGCTCGCGAGCTCCACGGGCGGGGACAACGAGTAGGGCGGGTCGCCCCGGGCGTCAGCCGAGGTAGGCGAGGACGGCGAGGACCCGGCGGTGGTCCTCGCCCGTGTCCTCGAGGCCGAGCTTCAGGAAGATGCTCGTCACGTGCTTCTCGATCGCGCCGGTGCCGATGACCAGGGCCCGGCCGATCGCCGCGTTGGTGCGGCCCTCGGCCATGAGACCGAGCACCTCGCGCTCGCGCGGGGTCAGCGCGCTGAGGGGGTCGCGTCGTCGGGCCATGAGCTGCGTCACCACCTCCGGGTCGAGCACGGTGCCGCCGGACGCGATGCGGCGCACGGCGTCGTCGATCTCCTCGAGGCGCGTCACGCGGTCCTTGAGCAGGTAGCCGATGCCGGCCGTCCCGCTCCGGAAGACCTCCTCGGCGTAGGCGGCCTCGACGTACTGGGAGAGCAGCAGCACGCCGATCCCCGGGACGCGCCGCCTGGCCTCGACCGTGGCGCGGATCCCCTCGTCGGAGAACGTCGGCGGCATGCGGACGTCCATGATCACGACGTCCGGGGCATCGTCGGCAAGCGCGGCGAGGAATCCGTCGGCGTCCTCGTGCTGGGCGACGACGTCGATGCCGGCCTCGACGAGCACGCGCGCGAGCCCCTCGCGGAGCAGCACGGCGTCGTCGACCACGACGGCCCGGATGCGCGCTGCATCCGGGCCGTCGTCCATGGTCCCGAGCGTAGTCACGCGGCGGGGTCGGGCGAGGCGGCGGGCGACGCGCCCGCATCCGCGCCTGTCGCGTCGGATCCCTCGGTCGGCACGCCGTTGAGCGTGAGCAGGGGCACGCGCGCGGTGATCCGCGTGGGTCCGCCCTGCGGGCTGGAGATGCTGACGTCGCCGTCGAGCGCGCCGATGCGGCCGAGGAGCCCCTCGAGGCCGTGGCCCTCCTGGACGGACGCGCCGCCCTGGCCGTCGTCGGTCACCCGGGCGGCGAGCACCCGGCTGTCGTCGAAGTCGCGCATCAGCATCAGCGTGACGTCCGCGCGGGTCGCCCCGGAGTGCTTCGCGACGTTCGTGAGGAGCTCGCTGACGGTGAAGTAGACGTTGCGCTCGACCTCGGTCGGGAGCACGAGGGCCTCGGGCAGGTGGACGTGGAGCGCCACGGGCACGGTCGACCGGGAGGCGAGGGCCTCGATGGCCGCCACCAGTCCGCGGTCGAGGAGGATCGGCGGGGCGAACCCGCGGGACAGGGCACGCAGCTCCTCGAGGGTGTCGTGCGCGTGCTCGGAGGCCTCCTGGATCAGCGTCCGGGCGCGCTCCGGATCCGTCTCCAGCGCGCGCTCGGCGGCGGCGAGGTCCATGCGGAGCCGCACGAGCCGCTGCTGCGGGCCGTCGTGCAGGTCGCGCTCGATCTGGCGGAGCGTCTGGCCCTCGGCCGTCACGGCGCCGGCGCGGGACTGCTCGAGGCCCTGGACGCGGCGCTCGAGGGCGTCGGACTTGAACCCGCCGAGGAGCGCGTGGTCGGTCCAGTAGTGGGCGAGCACGGCGCCGCGCGCCCAGAGCGGGAGCAGCACGACGGACAGGATCATGGCCACCACGCCGAGCACGGCCGCGAGGGCGAAGGTGCGACCCGCGTCGTAGCCGTGGTCCGTGAGGGCCTGCTCGAAGCGCCAGCCGTAGCCGAGGATCGCGATCCCACCGCCGATCGGGCCGAGGAACCCGGCGACGAGGAGCGCGCCCGCGCCGAGCGTGACGAACGCGACCAGCGGGTAGACCACGACCGCGTGCAGCAGGTGCAGCCAGTAGTGCGGGCTCGCGACGGCCGAGAGGATCCGCATGGCGCGGTTCTGCTGCCACCGCGGCGTCCAGTCGACCGGGCGGATCGGCCGGGGCTCGGCCCACCCGATGCGGACCCGCTCCACGGCGCCGAGCCCGCGGGCCGCGAAGAGCGCGGCGAGCAGGGCCACGGCCGCGAACAGCCCCGATGCCGACCACAGGAGCGAGTCGAAGAGGCTGTAGACCATCGCGGGGAGGGCGATGTAGACGGTGGCGAGCAGCAGCGCGGTGAGCGCGAGGTAGCCGAGGTCGCGCGGGAGGTGGCGCCAGGCGTCGGCGTAGAAGGAGCGGCGGCGGGGCGGCGCGGGCGGTGCGGCGGGCGGTGCCGCGTCGGCCCCCTCCGCGGCTCGGTCGGCGGGTTCCGCGGGTGCGGCGGCGGGCGGGGATTCGGGTGGCACGGGGATCGCTTCGGCCTCGGTGGTGGGAGATGTCTCGTTCATGACACTCAGCCTCACGGGGCGCGGGTGCGGGACCCATCCTGCCCGCTCCCGGATCGGGGGTGGGGTCAACCCCACCCCCGCGGCACCGGATGTGCCGGGGATCCCGCCGCCTAGCGCCCCCGCGCCGACCGCCCGCGCCACAGCAGCCACACGAAGTACGGGGTGCCGACGAGCGCGGTGACGAGGCCGGCGCCGAGCTGGCCCGGGGCGATGACGGTGCGGCCGAGCAGGTCGGCGAGGGTCACGAGGGCGGCGCCCAGCAGGATCGCGACGGGCACGACGCGCGCGTGGCGGGATCCGACGAGCGCCCGGGCCGCGTGCGGCGCGACCAGGCCGACGAAGCCGATCACGCCGACCGCCGCGACCGCGGTCGCCGTCAGCACCACGGCGATCGACAGCGCCAGCAGGCGCGAGCGGCCGAGGCCGACGCCGAGGAGGCGCGGGGTGTCGTCGTCGAGGGCGACCAGGTCGAGCATGCGGTGGCGCGGCGCCGCGACCGCCACCGCGAGCACGAGGGCCGCGAGCACCGGCAGGGCGTCGTCGAACCCGCGGCCGTAGGTGGATCCCGACAGCCAGGTGAGCGCCTTCGCGCCGTTGAACGGGTCGGTGAGCACGATGATCATGCTGATCGCCGCGGCCGTGCCCGCCGAGACGCCGACGCCGATGAGCACCAGCCGGTTCTGCGGGAAGCCGCCGCGCGCGGCGAGCCCGAACACGACGGCCGCCGCGGCGAGCGCGCCCAGCCCGGCGGCGCCCGCGATGCCCCAGCCGGAGGCGAGGGGCGCGGTGGTCACGAACAGCACGGCGCCGAGGCCCGCGCCGCCGGAGACGCCGAGGATCGCGGGATCCGCGAGCGGGTTCCGGGTCACGGCCTGCACGAGCACGCCGGCGAGCGCGAGCGCGGCGCCCGCGAGCACGGCGGCGAGCACGCGGGGCACGCGGGTGTCGAGCACGTAGCTGACGACGGGGCCGGCCGTGCCGCGGATCCCGTTCACGACGTCGCCGAGGAGCAGCTTCGCGTCGCCGAGCAGCACGGACGCGATCAGCAGCCCGACGAGCACCACGACGAGCGCGCCGACCACGAGCGCGGCGCGGCGGCGGGTGACCACGCCGTGCCGCTCGGTGGGCGCGGGCGTCGCGCTGTCGCGGGTGCGCACGGCGAGCACCACGAGCACGACCGCGCCGATGAGGGAGGTGACGAGCCCGGTCGGCACGGCGACCGACGCCTCGGCGCCGAGCACCGCGCGCAGCAGCACGTCGGCGAGCAGCACGACGGCCGCGCCCATGAGCCCGGCCACGGGGATGAAGACCCAGGAGCGGCGGACCCCGGGCACGAGCCGGCGCAGCGGCCGCACGAACGCGGGCGCGTACAGGCCGACGAAGCCGATGGGCCCGGCGACCGTCACGGCAGCCGCGGCGAGGAGCACCGAGGCGAGCACGGCGATCACTCGGGTCGCCCGCACGTCGACGCCCAGGCTGCGGGCGGCGTCGTCGCCGAGCCCGAGCGCGTCGAGCCGGCGGGTGATGAGGAGCAGGATCCCGAGCGCGACCACCACCACGGGCGCCATCTGCGCGACGGCGTCGAAGCCGTTCTGGCCGATGCCGCCCTGGCCCCAGCGGTAGAGGCCGCCGGTCTGCTGCGGGAAGAGGAGGAGGAGCGCGCTGGTCACGGATCCGAGGCCGAGCGCGAGCGCGCTGCCCGCGAGCACGAGGCGCACGGTGCCGGATCCGAGGCCCGAGACCGCGAGCACGATCGCCGCCGCGACGAGCCCGCCGACAAAGGCGACGCCCGCGCCCGCGAGCACCGGCAGGGTCAGCCCGGTGACCGCCGCGACGGCGAGGGCGGCGTAGGCGCCCGCGTTCACGGCGAGGGTGTCGGGCGAGGCGAGCACGTTGCGGCTCACCGTCTGGAGGGCGGCGCCGGCCGCGCCGAGGGCGAGGCCGACGAGGATCCCCGCGGCCATGCGCGGCAGCCGCGACGCGACCACGACGGACGCGTCGCCCGGCGTC
>NZ_QWGT01000041.1 GCF_003576405.1 Clavibacter lycopersici | reverse complement strand
GCCTCACCGCGCGCGCCGACCTCGCCGGCCGGCGGATCCTCGTGGTCGACGACGTGCTCACCACCGGCGCCACCCTCCGCGAGACGTGCCGGGCCGTCCGCGCCGCAGGCGGCGAGGTCGTGGCGTGCGCGGTCCTCACGGCCGTCCCCGACCGCTCCCGCGGCGGCGGGGCACGCGCGAGATGACCCGCCCGTCGCTGCCTGTGCATGTCCGATGCGCTCGCCATCCACCTGCCGGATGCCTCGCGCAGGCAGGAGCCCGAGGTCTAGGCTCGCCCGAAAGGCGTGAAAGTGATCGCCCTCTTCCAGCGGGCGACGCGTCATGATCTGGAGGTACGTCATGGACATCAACATCACCGGCCGCAACGCGGAGATCACCGACCGATTCCGCGTGTACGCCACCGAGAAGGCCGACAAGATCGTCCAGCTCGCCGAGAAGTCCATCTCGCTCGACATCAAGGTCTCGCGGCACAGCGAGAAGTCCGGCGGGTCCGCCGGGGACGACCGCGTGGAGATCACGCTGGTGGGGCCCGGCCCCGTCATCCGCGCCGAGAGCAGCGCCGCCGACAAGTTCGCGGCCTTCGACCTCGCCATGGGCCGCATGCTCGAACGGCTGCGCCGGGCGAAGGACAAGAAGAAGATCCACCGCGGGAACCACCGCCCCGTGTCGCTCCACGAGGCGGCCACCGGGGGCTTCGCGCAGATCGACCTCGACCCGGCCGACGCCGAGCTCATCGAGCGCGTCAACGGGAAGAGCGTCGCACCCGTCGACCAGCCGGTGGACGAGGACGACTACTGCCCCGTGGTCATCCGCACCAAGGTGTTCCCGTCGCAGTCCATGACGGTCGACCAGGCCCTCGAGCACATGGAGCTCGTGGGCCACGACTTCTTCCTCTTCATCGACGCGGAGACCGACCGCCCGAGCGTCGTCTACCGCCGCAAGGGCTGGGACTACGGCGTCATCGGCCTGGCCGACGGAGAGCAGGAGCTCGCCGGCGCCGGCGCGGGATCCCGGTCGCTCCGCCGCTGACCCGCACCCTCCTCCGCGAGGCCCCGCGCGCTCCGGCGCGCGGGGCCTCGCCCGTCTTCCGGGTCCACGGGTCAGGGCGCTCCCGGGAAGGGCACCGGACGAGCCGGTACTATGGCGGAGCTCGTCGGCGGCGACATCCGCGCGCCGTCCAGGCGGTCGTCGTCATGCGGCGCCCGCCCATCTACGCAGGGAGACACCGATGGCCTCAGTACTCGAGAAGGTCCTTCGCGTCGGCGAGGGGCGCACGCTCCGCAAGCTGCAGAACTACGCGAAGGCGGTGAACCAGCTCGAGGAGGACTTCACGCACCTCACCGACGAGGAGCTGAAGAACGAGACCGTCGAGCTGCGCGAGCGCCACGCCAACGGCGAGTCCCTCGACGACCTGCTGCCCGAGGCGTTCGCCGCCGTCCGCGAGGCGTCGCGCCGCACCCTCGGCCTCCGTCACTTCGACGTCCAGATCATGGGCGGCGCCGCCCTCCACCTCGGCAACATCGCCGAGATGAAGACGGGCGAGGGCAAGACCCTCGTCGCCACGCTGCCCGCGTACCTCAACGCCATCGCCTCGCGCGGCGTGCACGTCATCACGGTCAACGACTACCTCGCGAGCTACCAGAGCGAGCTCATGGGCCGCGTCTTCCGCGCCCTCGGCATGACCACGGGCGTGATCCTCGCGGGCCAGACCCCGCAGCAGCGCCGCGAGCAGTACGCCGCCGACATCACGTACGGCACCAACAACGAGTTCGGCTTCGACTACCTGCGCGACAACATGGCGTGGCAGGCCTCCGACATGGTGCAGCGCGGCCACTTCTTCGCGGTGGTCGACGAGGTGGACTCGATCCTCATCGACGAGGCCCGCACGCCGCTCATCATCTCGGGCCCGTCCGCCGGCGACGCGAACCGGTGGTTCACCGAGTTCGCGACCGTCGCCAAGCGCCTCGTCCCCGACGTCGACTACGAGGTCGACGAGAAGAAGCGCACCGTCGGCGTCCTCGAGGCCGGCATCGAGAAGGTGGAGGACCACCTCGGCATCGACAACCTCTACGAGTCCGCGAACACCCCGCTCATCTCGTTCCTCAACAACTCGATCAAGGCCAAGGCCCTGTTCAAGAAGGACAAGGACTACGTCGTCATGAACGGCGAGGTCCTCATCGTCGACGAGCACACCGGCCGCATCCTCATGGGCCGCCGCTACAACGAGGGCATCCACCAGGCCATCGAGGCGAAGGAGGGCGTCGCGGTCAAGGCCGAGAACCAGACCCTCGCCACCGTCACGCTGCAGAACTACTTCCGCCTCTACAAGAAGCTCTCCGGCATGACGGGTACGGCTGAGACCGAGGCCGCCGAGTTCATGAGCACCTACAAGCTCGGCGTCGTCCCGATCCCCACGAACCGGCCCATGCAGCGCAAGGACCAGTCCGACCTCATCTACAAGAACGAGAAGGCGAAGTTCGAGCAGGTCGTCGAGGACATCGCGGAGCGCCACGCGGCCGGCCAGCCCGTGCTCGTCGGCACCACGAGCGTCGAGAAGAGCGAGTACCTCTCCAAGCTCCTCGCCAAGAAGGGCGTCCGCCACGAGGTCCTCAACGCGAAGAACCACGCGCGCGAGGCGGCCATCGTCGCTCAGGCCGGTCGCCTCGGATCCGTCACGGTCGCCACCAACATGGCCGGCCGCGGCACCGACATCATGCTCGGCGGCAACGCCGAGTTCCTCGCGGTCGCCGCCATGAACGCGCGCGGCCTCAGCCCCGTCGAGACCCCCGAGCAGTACGAGACCGAGTGGGACGACGTGTTCGCGAAGGTCAAGGCGGAGGTCGACGAGGAGGCGGCGAAGGTCATCGACGCCGGCGGACTGTACGTCCTCGGCACCGAGCGCCACGAGTCGCGCCGCATCGACAACCAGCTGCGCGGTCGCTCCGGCCGCCAGGGCGATCCCGGCGAGAGCCGCTTCTACCTGTCGCTCACCGACGACCTCATGCGCCTGTTCAACAACGGCGCCGCCGCGAGCCTCATGGGCCGCGACAGCGTCCCGGACGACGTGGCCATCGAGTCGAAGGTCGTCAGCCGGGCGATCCGCAGCGCCCAGGGCCAGGTCGAGGCGCGCAACGCCGAGATCCGCAAGAACGTCCTCAAGTACGACGACGTCCTCAACCGCCAGCGCGAGGCCATCTACGGCGACCGCCGCCACATCCTCGAGGGCGACGACCTGCAGGAGCGCTCGCAGCGCTTCCTCGAGGCCGTCATCGACGACGTGCTCGACTCGCACATCGGCGAGGGCAACGGCGACGACTGGGACTTCGACGCCCTCTGGACCGAGCTCAAGACGCTGTACCCGATCTCCATCACGATCGACGAGGTCATCACGGAGGCCGGCAGCAAGGGCCGGGTCAACCGCGACTTCGTGCGGCGCGAGATCCTCTCGGACGCCAAGCTCGCCTACTCCAAGCGCGAGGAGCAGCTGGGCGAGGCGGCCATGCGCGAGCTCGAGCGTCGTGTGGTCCTCTCGGTCATCGACCGCCGCTGGCGCGAGCACCTCTACGAGATGGACTACCTCAAGGACGGCATCGGCCTGCGCGCCATGGCCCAGCGCGACCCGCTGGTCGAGTACCAGCGCGAGGGCTTCGCGCTCTTCCAACAGATGATGGGCGCCATCCGCGAGGAGACGGTCGGCTTCCTGTTCAACCTGGAGGTCGAGGTGCAGGCTCCGGCCGACGCCGAGTCCGTGGGCCCGCGCATCCAGGCGAAGGGCCTCGCCGCCAACCAGGCGACGGCGGACAAGCTCCGCTACACCGCTCCGACGGACGACGGTGGCGTCGAGGTCCGCAACCAGCGCGGGCAGATCGAGAAGGCGGCGACCGCCAAGGCGCGGAAGGACCAGCAGGCGGAGGACGCCGTGCTCGTCGGCGAGGACGAGCCGGAGACCCCGCAGGGCCCGCCCGCCCGTGGCGCCTTCGGCCAGCCCACCGGCGCCGCGGCAGCCGCCCCCCAGAACCGCGAGGAGCGCCGCAAGGCCGATCGACGCAAGTAGGGATCATCCGCGTCGGCGGGCTTCCCGCCGACACGGGTCGCGCACGGACGCCGGGCGCACGACGAAGGGCGCACCTCCCTCGGGAGGTGCGCCCTTCGTGGTGGAGCGGCGTCTACAGGACGTTGATGGCCGTGGCGCGCCAGCGCCGATCCAGACCCTCGAGCCGGATGGCCACGGCCCGGGCTCGCGCCCGCCCGTGCACGACGATGACGGCCTCGATGACCCCGTCGCGGGGTGAGAACGACGTGACCGTGCCGATGGTGAACACCGGCCGGGTCACCGACTGCCCCTTGGTGCGCCGGGCGCGAGCGCTGAGGACCACGCGCTTGAGGAGGTGGCGGTAGACGTCGTCGCTGACCCAGCGCGCGATCTGGTCGAGCTCGCGGGCTCCCGCGAGGATCTCGATGACGCAGCGGGTGAGGTTCTCGAGCAGCGGGCCGGATGGGGGGAGGTCCTGGCTGCTGCAGGGCTGGCGGCCGAAGAAGTCGTCGACGTCGAAGCGCTTGCGGACAGTGCCCCGGACGGTCGCGGTCGGGGCGGGGGCCGCCGTGGACGACGATCCGGTCGCCGCGCTCGACCCCGACGATGGCGCGGAGGCGGGCTTCCGGCCACCGGACCGGCGCGTCGGCGCCCCCTCGGCATCCCCGGCGACGGTGCTCCGGCGGTCGGGGAGATCCTCCCGCGGCACTGCTTCACTCATGCGTCACTCCCATCCCGGTGCTCCCCCCCGATCGGGGGACCACGATGACTGGTCAACTGTGACAGCGCGAGAGGCTCGGCGCACGTCCAGCGCACAACATGTGGAGAACTGAGAGCGGATGTCAAGGAAGGGACCCAAGGTGACCGGGATGTCCGAGCCGTCGCCGCTGCCACCCTGTCCGCCCCGGATCCCGCGGATCGGCGCCCGATGAGGTGGGAGAACCTCTTCGACGACCTCGAGGGCCAGTGGGAGACCGCGCGGCTCGCCGAGGAGCGCGACCAGCGCGCCGAGGAGGAGCGCGTCCGGGTCGCGCGCACCGTCATGCGCGACCGGCTCCGCGCCCTCACCGCGTCCGGTCAGGCACGGGCGCTGCGGCTGTCGCTGTCGGACGGCACCTGGATCGACCTCCGCGCGAAGGTGCTCGGACGCGACTGGATGTCAGGGGACCTCGTCGTCCCGGGCGAGGAGGAGGCGTCGCGAGAGGAGCGGGCGTGCATCCTGCCGTTGGCCTCGATCCACGCGATCGCCCTGGACAGGGAGCAGGTGCGGTCGAGCCTGGCTCCCGTCTCCGAGCTCCCGCCCGAGCGCGGCATCGTCGACCGGATCGGGCTGCCCTTCGTCCTCCGCGACCTCTGCCGCCGCCGCGCGCGCGTCGAGCTGCGGCTCCAGGACACCGTCGTCGGCGGCACGCTGGATCGCGTCGCCCGCGACCACGTCGACGTCGCGGTCCACGAGGCGGGCCTGCCGCGTCGGGAGTCCGCCGTCTCCGGGTACCGGCTCGTGCCCCTCGCGGGCATCGTCCTCGTGCGCGTCTGATCGTCCGCGTCGCGGCAGCATGTGGACAACCCGCGACGCCGGTCCACGCCGTCCCCGACATTGACCGGCATGCCTCCCACCCCACGTCCTGCGCGTCCGGCGCGCCGTCCTGTCTGGCTGGATCCCCGCTTCGTCGTCGGGCTCGTCCTGGTGCTCGTGTCCACGGGCGGCGTCGTGGCGCTGCTGCGTTCCGCGGACTCCACGGTGGTCGTCATGGCCGCCGGTTCCGCCCTCGACGCGGGGAGCACGGTCCACGCCTCCGACCTCGTGCCCGTGCGGGTGCGCATCGACGGGGCGGCCGACCTCTACGTCTCCCCGGATTCCGCTGACGGCCTGGTGGTCACGCGCTTCGTGGGCGCGGGGGAGCTGGTCCCGAGGTCATCGCTCTCCTCGGCGGAGGCGCGCACCACGGCATCCGTCGTCATCCCCACCTCCGCGGGCGTCGACCACCTCGTGTCCGCCGGGACCGTCGTCGACATCTGGGCGGCAGCGGCAAAGGGCTCGGGCACGAACGCCTACGACGCACCGCGCGTCATCGTCTCGGGGGCCACCGTCGCGCAGGTGATCCGGCCCGAGGGCTTCGTCGCGGACCAGGACCGCGTGCAGGTTCAGCTGACGGTCCCTCGTCAGGATGTCGCGGCGGTCCTCGCGTCGACGGACGCGCGCGACCAGATCACGCTCGTGCCCGTCGGCGACGCGGGGGCCTGAGCGTGGCGTCCCTCGTCCTCGCCCTGCCGCCGCGCGTGGAGGACGCGCTCCTGCGTGACATCGTCGATGCCGGTCACGCGGTCCTGGCACGCGTCACCGGCGCGGCCGAGGTGATCGCGGCGGTGCAGGCGGCCACGGTCGATCCCCTGCACCTGGTCATCGCCGCCTCCGCGGCGACGCTCGACCGCGACGTGCTGGCGGCGCTCGACGAGCGGGGCGCGCGAGCGGTCGCCGTCGCGTCGAGCGAGGCCGACCGTCGGAACGCGCAGTCGCTCGGACACCATGAGGTCGTGGACGAGGGGGCCACCTGGCGCGAGATCGAGGAGCTGCTCCTCGCGGCGCGTCCGATGGGGGTCGTCGGCGGCCTGGCGTCCGGTGTCCGGCGCGCCGATGCCGTCGCGGCGCACCTGGAGGTCGGCCCTCCGGAGCACGGCGTCCCGGGCGACCGGCCGGACCGGGCCCGTATCCCGCAGGCCGCCACGCGACGGGCGACGCGGGGGCCCGGTCACGACGATGAGGCCCCCGGCGGCTGGAGCGGACCGGACGGCTCCTCGCGCCCCGCGGCGAGCGCGTGGTCCGCCAGGAGCTCGCGGAAGATGACGGGACCCAGCCGCCGCGACCGGTCGCTCCTCGGACGCCTCGGGCTCGTGCGTCGTCCGCGCGTTCCGGCTCCGGTGGTCCGGGAACGGGAGCGGGAGCGGGAGCGGGACGAGGCCACCGGCACGGGCGGACGGGAGACGGTGGGCCGCGTGATCGCCGTATGGGGCCCGCAGGGAGCTCCGGGGCGGACCACCACGGCCCTGGCGATCGCCGGCGAGGTCGCGGCGGCGGGTCGATCCGCCGTGCTCGTCGATGCGGACGTCCACGGCGGCACGGTGGCCGCCACCCTGGGCCTGCTGGACGAGGCTCCTGGCTTCGCCGCGGCCTGCCGCCTCGCCGCCGCCGACAGCCTCACGGTGGAGGAGCTGGATCGGATCGCCCAGCACCACCCGTCCACGCGGGCCCCCGGGTTCTCGGTGCTCACGGGCATCTCGCGGCCGGACAGGTGGCCGGAGCTCGCCGAGGGACGCGTGTCCGCAGTGCTGCAGGCCTGCCGGGTCTGGCGCGACTACACGGTGGTCGATGCCTCGTTCAACCTCGAGGACGACGAGGAGATCTCGAGCGACATGTTCGCACCCCGCCGCAACGCGGCGACGCACGCGGTGCTGCGCGGCGCGGACCACGTCGTCGCCGTCGTCGCCGCGGACACGGTGGGCCTCTCCCGCTTCTTCCGCGCCTACGTGCAGCTCCTCGAGATCGTCGACCCGTCGCGGGTGTCCGTGCTCGTCAACCGGGTCCGCCCCAGCGCCGGCGGCTGGGACGCCGCCGGGCAGGTGCGCCGCACCCTCTTCCGGTTCGGGAGCGTGGAGGCAGCGGCGTACGTGCCCGAGGACCGGGAGTCGCTCGACGCCGCCGTGCTCGCGGGGGCGACGCTGCGCGACATCGCCCCGCGATCGCCCGCGCTCGTCGAGTGGTCGCGGTTCACCCGCACGACGCTCCTGCCTCCCGAGGACGCGCCCCGCAGGGCGCGTCGTGTCGCCGGATCCCGCCGTCGAGGTGCCGATCCGGCGGGGGAGGAGCGCGCCCGGCCCGCCTAGGCTGTAGACGTGTCCACGCTCAGCGATCTCGTGCATGCCCAGGGTCTGTCCTCCGACGCCGACGTCGAGTGGCTGCACCTCCTCGTCGGCGACTGGCAGCTCCTCGCCGACCTCGCGTTCGCGGACATCGTGCTGTGGGTCCCCACCGTGAGCGGCAGCTTCGTCGCGGTCGCCCATGCCCGGCCGTCGAGCTCGGCCACGCTGTTCTACCGCGACTTCGTCGGCCAGCCGATCAAGGCGGAGTGGCGCAAGCAGGTCACGGACGCCCACGAGACCGCCCGCATCATCGACTCGTCGGCGCCCGACTGGTACGAGGAGACGCCGACCCGCGTGCGCGCCGTCCCGGTGCTGCGCCGCCTCGCGCAGGGCAGCCCCGAGACCACCGACACGCCCATCGCCGTCATCACGCGGCACACCAACCTCAGCGAGACGCGGACGCCGAGCCGCCAGGAGCTGACGTTCAACGAGTGCGCCAACGACCTGTTCGCGATGATCGCGGACGGCGACTTCCCCGACCTCGGCTCCCCGACCGGCCCCCGCCGCGGGGCGCCCCGCGCATCCGACGGCCTGCTCCGCCTCGACGTGGACGGCATCACGACCTTCGCGAGCCCCAACGCCCTGAGCGCGTTCAACCGCATGGGCTTCTCCGAGGAGCTCGAGGGGGAGTCGCTCGCCGACGCCACGTCCAGCCTCCTCACCGGCAAGCGGCTGACCGTCGACGAGTCGCTGCCGCTCATCGTCGCCGGTCGCGCACCCTGGCGCACGGACATCGAGTCCCGCGGCGTCACCGTCTCGCTCCGCGCCATCCCGATCCGCAGCCACGGCGAGCGGGTCGGCGCCGTCGTCCTCTGCCGTGACGTGACGGAGCTGCGCCACCAGGAGCGCGAGCTGATCACCAAGGACGCGACCATCCGCGAGATCCACCACCGGGTCAAGAACAACCTGCAGACCGTCGCGAGCCTGCTCCGGATCCAAGCCCGCCGCTCGCACACGGAGGAGGCGCGCGAGGCGCTCGGCCATGCGCAGCGCCGGGTGGGCGCCATCGCCGTCGTGCACGACACGCTCAGCGAGGGGCTCAACCAGAACGTCGACTTCGACGCGGTGTTCGACCGCGTGCTGCTCCTCATCGCCGAGGTCGCGTCCGCGCACAACACGCGCGTGCACCCGAAGATCCTCGGCAGCTTCGGCGTGCTGCCGAGCGCCTACGCGACGCCGCTCGCCCTCGCGCTCACCGAGCTCGTCACCAACGCGGTCGAGCACGGGCTGGCGGGGCGATCGGGCGAGGTCGCCATCGAGGCCGCGCGCACCGAGGAGACGCTCACCGTCAGCGTCCGCGACGACGGCGTGGGGCTGCCCGAGGGCAAGGTCGGCACGGGGCTGGGGACGCAGATCGTGCGCACGCTCATCCAGGGGGAGCTCGGCGGGACGATCGACTGGCACACGCTCATGGGCAGCGGGACCGAGGTGACCATCGAGGTGCCGCTGCGCTGGCTGGCGCCCGTCACGACCTGAGCCCGATCATCGGCGGTGCGGCCGGGGACGCCGCGGACGACGAGAGCCGGGCTGCCCGTGGGCGGCCCGGCTCTCGTCGGTGGTGCGTGCTTCGATGGTGTCAGCTGGCGCGGCGGGCGCGCGCGGCGCGGCGCTTGAGGGCGCGGCGCTCGTCCTCGCTGAGCCCGCCCCAGACACCCGAGTCCTGGCCGGTCTCGAGCGCGTACTGCAGGCACATCTCGGTGACGGAGCAGCGACCGCAGACGGCCTTGGCCTTGTCGATCTGGTCCACGGCCGGGCCGGTGTTCCCCACGGGGAAGAACAGCTCGGGGTCCACAGTCAGGCAGGCTGCCTTGTCACGCCAGTCCATAGGGGTGCTCCTCAGGTCGGTACTCGTTGCACGGCGGATCTGCCGCGGGATGGGGGTGGGGCGAGGCGTCCGGGAACCGCATCGGGACGGGGCACGTGGCCCCTCCTCGTGAGATGCTCAGCTTCGGGAATGCGTCCCTTGTAAGCTCGGTTCCGGATCTGCTCACCACCCTGTGAACGAACTCGACCTCGAATATCGTCGCATAGAGCCAACGATCAATCAATAGCTTTGTATGGGAACGTGCTGTGACCGGAACCGGTGATGCCCTCGATCCGCGTGATCCCGCGGGAGCGTCCCGACGATCTCCGGCGGTGATCCTCCTCACCGTGCTCGTGGGCCTCGAGGCGCTGGGCATGGCGGGGGTCACGGCCCTGCTCGTCGTCGACCTGCTGACCTCGACGCCCTCGTCGCTGGCCAGCGCCGTCGCGCTCATCGCCCTGGCAGCCCTCGCCGCGGTCTTCCTGGGCGCCGTCGTGCGCGGGATCCTGCAGGGCCGGAGCTGGGTGCGGCCCGCGGCCGTCACATGGCAGGTGCTGCAGATCGCGGTCGGCGTGGGCAGCCTGCAGGGCGTCGACGCCCGTCAGGACCTCGGCTGGGGCCTGATCGTCCCCTCGGCGGTCGTGCTGGTGCTGCTGTTCACCCGATCGGTGCTCCTCGCCACGCGCCGACGCGACTGAACGCCGGCGCGCGCGTGCCTCAGGCGTCGACGCCGAGCTTCTTGCGCAGCGACGCCACGTGCCCCGTCGCCTTGACGTTGTAGAGCGGGAGGGCGACGCGGCCATCGCCGTCGACGACGACCGTGGAGCGGATCACGCCGGTGACCTTCTTGCCGTAGAGCGACTTCTCCCCGTACGCGGCGTAGGCGCGGTGCACCTCGAGGTCGGGGTCCGACAGGAGCGTGAAGCCGAGGCCCTGCTCCTCGCGGAAGCGGGCGAGGTCCTCCTGCGGGTCCTTCGAGATCCCGAGCACTCGATATCCGGCGGCCTGCAGGGAGTCCATGCTGTCGCGGAAGTCGCACGCCTGGGTGGTGCAGCCGGGGGTGCCGGCGGCGGGGTAGAAGTACACGATGACGTCCTGCCCGCGGAGGTCCGACAGGGTGACGGGCGAGCCGTCCTGGTCGGGGAGGGTGAAGTCGGGGGCGGTCTGCCCCTTCTCGAGGCGGGCGGTCTCGGTCATGGGGGAGCCTCTCGTTCGCGGGTGTCGACGTCCATGGTAGGGCCGCGCTCCCGATGCCCTGCCGGACGCTCCACGGCCTCGATTCGCGTCCGCCCGCGACGTGGTGCTAGTGTCATCTCTCGGTCCGGTACCCCGCACGACAGGGTCCTCACCTGCACCTCTAGCTCAATTGGCAGAGCAACTGACTCTTAATCAGTGGGTTCTCGGTTCAAGTCCGAGGGGGTGCACCACACGCTCCGCATGCGGGGCAGCTCGTACCCGGTTCGTTGCATCGACGCTCGTCCGACCTCCCGTCGAGCGCGTCGATGCGAGCGGGAGAACCGTGAGAGAATACCGGTCGGACCATCACCGCGGACGCCCCTAGCAGAGCGCCGCGGCGGCCGGTGATCTCGGTGCACCGGCCACGCACCACGGCCACGCCCACGGCGTGCGTCACGGTGCGGGACGCCGGCGCCCACGCGGCATTCCACGCGCGTGCGCGACATCTCCGGCACACATCTCGAGGGATCGAAGGACAGCACTACATGATTTTCGAAGTAGGGGAGACCGTCGTGTACCCCCACCACGGCGCAGCCACGATCACCGCGGTCAAGACCCGCACCATCAAGGGGGTCGACAAGAAGTACATCACCCTCCAGATCCACCAGAGCGAGCTGGTCATCGACGTGCCCGTCGACAACGCCGAGCTCGTCGGCCTGCGCGACGTCATCGACAGCTCCGGCGTCGAGGCCGTGTTCGACGTGCTCCGCGGCGACGTCGAGGAGGAGGCAGGCAACTGGTCGCGCCGCTTCAAGGCCAACACCGAGAAGATGGGCTCCGGAGACGTGCGCCGCGTCAGCGAGGTCGTCCGCGACCTCTGGCGCCGCGACCAGGACTCGGGCGTCTCCGCCGGCGAGAAGCGCATGCTCGCGAAGGCCCGCCAGATCCTCGTGTCCGAGCTCGCTCTCGCGCAGAAGTCCACCGACGAGGAGGCGTCCGTCGTCCTCGACGGCGTCCTCGCGCAGAGCATCTCGGCCTCGCCCGCCTGACCCACCGCACGCGTCCGCCGGGACGCACCTCCGCCGACGGGCGGTCCCTCGACCACGGGGGACCGCCCGTCGGCGCATCCGGGCGTCCGTCGACCGACGCAGCGACCGGCGTAGGGTGCGAGCATGCGCGATCACCCCGAACGACCCGACCACGACGGCCCCCTCGAGCAGAACCCGCTCCAGCCCGCGCGAGGCGGCCTGCGGATCTGGATCTACGTGATCGCCGCGGTCGTGGTCATCACCGTGATCGCCTTCGCGCTCGTGCGCTTCGCCACCGCCGGCCAGAACACGCCAGGGCCCTCGTCGCTCGGCGAGGTCGTCGACGTGATCGCGGCGGCGCGCCTCCTGATCTGACCCTCGTCCGAGGACCTCGGGGGCGATGGGCCCTCGAGGCTCGAGGCTCGACGGTCGGCGGTAGAGCCCTCCCCATCCCGGCCGTGCGCTCCCGTTCCAGGTCGACGCTCCGCGGCGGCGGCTGTGGGACGAGGATCGTGTAGTCCTGCACCTCGGGACGGCGGCTGCGTGCCTCCCGGGACGGGAGCGCGATGGACCGGCGGCGAGCGGGAGGCCGTGCCGCTGCGGTGCTGCGCGACGAGCTCGCGGGGATCCTGGCCAGACGGCTTGACGCCGTGCGGCTCCTCCTGGCGGTGGTCGCGGTCGCGGTCATCGGGATCGCGGTGGCGGTCGGGGCGCGCGAGGCGCTCCTCGGGCCGGACTCCGGTGGCGGGCGCCTCACCGCCGACGTTCCCGACGGCGCCGTCGCCCGCACGCTCGCCCGGGCTGGGCTCGTGCGCGAGGGGCGCATCGACGTGGCGGCCGCACGCGCGATGACCGCCGCCATCCCCGCCGACGGGCGGGAGCGGCACCCGCGCTACGACCGCGATGCGTTCGGGCCCGCTTGGGCCGACACCGACGGGAACGGCTGCGACCAGCGCGACGACGCGCTCGTCCGCGACCTCGCCCGTGTGGCGTTCTCCCCGTCCGACCCGGAGTGCACGGTGGTCGCCGGGCACCTCGACGACGTCTACACGGGGCGCGGCATCGACTTCGCACGCGGCCCCCGGACGAGCGCGGCCGTGCAGATCGACCACCTCGTGCCGCTGTCCTGGGCGTGGCAGCACGGGGCATGGTCGTGGTCCGACGAGCGCCGCGAGCGGCTCGCGACCGACCTCGACGAGCTGCAGGCGGTAGACGGCCCGACCAACCAGGTGAAGTCGGACCAGGGGCCGGGCACGTGGCTCCCGCCGGACGCGGCCTACCGGTGCCTCTACGTCACGCGCTTCGCGTTCGTCGTGAGCAGGTACGGGATGTCCATCGACGACGCGGACCGGACGGTGATCGACCGCGTCCTCGGCGCCTGCTCGTGAGGGGCGGCCGACCGTGCGGCGTCGGTGCGCGCGCGTACGCTCGGCTCGACGCGGCCGGGCGTCGGCGCGGGCGTGGGGTCCGCGTCGGACGGACCCGAGGAGATCCGCATGTGGAGCAAGCAGAGCGGCGACGCGACCGGGGCGATCAGCCCGGTGCCGCAGCATCCGCACGCCCATCCCGTGCGCGGAGCGTGGCTCGTGCGCGTCGGCGACGGGCCCGCCCTCGGCTGGGTGCTGCGCCACCGGGACGACCTCGCGGCCCCCTTCACCTACGAGGTCTACGCCTGCGGGCTCGGATCCGACGGGCTGCGGGTGTGGGTCGCGCGGCGCGACAGCCTGAACGCGGCCGTCGCGTGGGTCATGCAGCACGACGCCGAGCTGATGGCGTTCGCGCGGCGGCTGCGGCCGGATCCGTCGCAGCCCGCCGCCCCGGTCGACGCGGACGCCGCCGCCCCCGTCGTCGGGGACGACGGCGTCGGGACGGGCTGAGGGTCGGTCAGCGCTTCCGCTGGTCGGCCGCGTCCCGGCCGGTGACGGGGAACGGCCCGGTGATGCCCTCGCGCACGCGGGCGATCTCGAGGATCCGGTCGCGCTGGAGGTACCAGCCCACGACGAGCAGCGGGATGATCACGACGAGGGACGCGATGGTGAGCGTGCCGATCGGCCAGTCGAAGGCCATCAGCACGAGCACGCTGACCAGGAACGCGAGCGTCAGCCACGACGTCACCGGTGCGCCCGGCAGGCGGAACGTCGGCTCCTTCGCCTTGCCCTGCCTCGCCCAGGCGCGCAGGCGCATCTGGCACAGGATGATGGTCGCCCAGCCCGCCACGATGCCGAGCGCCGCGACGTTGAGCACGATCTCGAAGGCCTGCTCGGGTACGACGGCATTGAGGCCGACGCCGAGCAGCGTGATGGAGCCGGTGAGCATGATCCCGCCGAAGGGCACGCCGCCCTTCGACATGACGGTCGTGAACCTCGGGGCCGATCCGTTCATGCCCATGGAGTGGAGCACGCGGCCCGTGCTGTAGAGGCCCGCGTTGAGGCTCGACATGGCGGCCGTGAGCACGACGAAGTTCATGACGGATCCGGCGATGGCGCCCACCTCGGGCGACCCGAGGCTGGAGAAGAAGGTGACGAAGGGGCTCTGGTCGGCGCTGTACGCCGTGTAGGGGAGCAGGAGCGAGAGCAGCACGATGGATCCGACGTAGAAGACCGCGATGCGGAACACGACCGAGTTGATGGCGCGGGGGATGACCTTCTCCACGTCCTGGGTCTCGCCGCTCGCGGTGCCGACGAGCTCGATGGCGGCGTACGCGAAGACGACGCCCTGCACGACCAGCACCACGGGGACGAGGCCCTGCGGGAAGACGCCGCCGTTCTGCTGGAGCACCGTCCACCCGGTCTGGACCTCGGCGCCGCCCACCGTGACGGGGAAGCTCCAGGCCAGCCAGACGATGCCGACGATGAGGAAGACCACGAGGGCCGCGACCTTCACGAGCGCGAACCAGAACTCCATCTCCCCGAACACCTTCACCGCGACGAGGTTCAGGGCGAGGACGACCGCCAGGGCGATGAGGGCCAGCAGCCACTGCGGTGCCGCGGTGAACGCCGACCAGTAGTGCATGTACAGCGCCACGGCGGTCACGTCGACGATCGCGGTGGTCGCCCAGTTGAGGAAGTACATCCAGCCTGCCGCGTAGGCGAACTTCTCGCCGTAGAACTCGCGGGCGTAGGAGATGAAGGATCCGGAGCTCGGGCGGTGCAGCACCAGCTCGCCGAGCGCCCGGAGGATGAAGAAGGCGAAGACGCCGCAGACCAGGAAGACGATCGCGAGGGCGGGGCCCGCGGAGGCGAGGCGGCCGCCTGCGCCGAGGAAGAGACCGGTGCCGATCGCGCCGCCGATGGCGATCATCTGCAGCTGGCGGGGTTTGAGTCCGTGCTGGTAGCCCTCCTGCTCGTGGCTGAAGTCCTGGGCCACGAACTCCGGGTCGGGCGTGACGGTGCTGCGGTGGGTCTCGCTTCGTGTCATCCGAATACGGTAGTACCGCGGGACATCCGCCCAGACACCCGCGTCGACCGACTTCCGCGGGGCAGAGCATCTGTGATAAGCGCCGAGGAGGCCCGCATGGCCCGCACGCACCGACCCGCCCGCGATCGGATCCTGCGTGCGGGTCATCGGTCGGCCTTCCCGTCGCCGGACAGCAGGAGGTAGAGGACGGCCATGCGCACCGAGACGCCGTTGGCGAC
>NZ_QWGT01000040.1 GCF_003576405.1 Clavibacter lycopersici | reverse complement strand
CCTGACCAGCCGCCAGCGGTTGCTGCCGTCGGTGCGCTCGTAGGTGAGGTCGTCGAGGGCCGCCTGCGCGAGCGCCAGGCCGCGGCCGCTCTCGCTGAGGTCGTCGGGCATCGACACGCGCGTGAGGTCGACGACGGCGGGCTGGCCGTCGTCCTCGAACAGCGCGACGATGCGGTCGTGCTGGCAGATCACGGTCATGGTGAAGGTCACGGGGTACCCCGCGCGCTCCCCCACCGCGACGCCGTGCTCGACCACGTTGCCGGCGATCTCCACCACGGCCGTCTCGAACAGCATCCGCTCGGTGTCGCTGACGTCGAAGGCCTGGTCCCACACGGCCGCGATGACCGCGTGCACGGCGGAGAGGCTCTCCTCCACGGCCGGGAGCGTGACGTTGGCCCGCACCGGCGGCGCGTGGTGGGTCATGCCCTCATCGGTCACGGAACACGCCCTCGGGCGACTCGTGGACCGTGAGGACGCGGTTGAGGTTGGTGAGCTCCAGCACGGCCTTCACCTGCGCGTTGGGGCGGGCGAGGCGGAGGTCGCCGCCCGCCTGCCGGGCGCGCTTGAGGCCGGAGACGAGGGCGCCGAGGCCGGAGGAGTCCATGAAGTCGGTGCCGCCGAGGTCCACCACGACGAAGGGCCGGCCGCCGTCGATGACCTCGGTGATGACGGTCGTGAGCTGCCGGGCGGAGACCATGTTGAGGCGCCCCGTCGGGCTGACGACGCTCACGTGCGTTCCCTGCTCGTTGACTGCGATGTCGATCATGCGTCCTCCTTGGCCGGCGTGAAGCCCCGGTAGCGGGCCGCACGGATGATGATGCTGAAGATCGCCAGGTCGAAGACGACCCAGGCGAGGTTGGTGAACGTGCCGAGCGGCGTCGCCTGCCCGACCGCGAGGCGCAGGAGGCCGATCGCGGAGGCGACGATGAGCGCGCCGATCACGTAGAGCTGCGGCTTCACGAGGTCCCAGCGCGGTGTGCCGCTCTCGGCGCGGACCTTGGGGGTGACCGCGAAGTCGAGGGGCTTCCGGAAGAACACGTTGGCGACGGCCGTGGTGACCGAGGAGATCCACACCGGGAAGAGCGCGAGCGAGTACTGCTGCCCGCGCCACGTGCGCTTCCCGCGGCCCACGACCGCGAACAGGAGCTGGTTCACGACGAGGAACGGGATCAGCCGCACGAAGAAGTCCGTCGAGAGCGCCTGCACCGGCAGCACGCCGAAGACCAGGTAGATGATGGGCGCCGCCACGTAGACCACCGCCGTGAACCCGGAGAAGTAGCTCCACATCGTGGCGAAGTACATGAGCCGCTGCGGGATGGAGAGCGCCTTCTGCAGCAGCGGGTTCTCGCGGAAGAACACCTGGATCGTGCCCTGCGCCCAGCGGAGGCGCTGCGTGAGCATGGTCGGCAGGTCCTCCGGCGCGAGCCCGTACGCGAGGGTCTCGTCGTGGTACGCCGACTTCCAGCCGAGGCCGTGCAGGCGCATGCAGGTGGCCATGTCCTCGGTGACCGAGATGGTGGCCAGCGGCATGATCGACTGCGCGTCGTCGTCGCGGTGCACGTCGATGTCGCGGACGATCGCGCGCACGGCGTCGAGCGCCCCGAGCGGGGACCAGTCGCGCTCGGACAGGCGCGCCATGGCGGTCTCGTCGACCAGCGACACGGCGTCGCGATCCGCGGAGTGCCGTCCGGCCAGCGCGGCGATCTCCGCGAGGTCGGCGTTGAGGGCGGCCATGTCGTCCTGCACCATGCGCGCGGCGATGGAGTCGACGCGCTTCTGGAAGCGGTAGGTGACGTCGGCCAGCCGCTGGCCGCGGCGGAGCTCGGCGCGGGCGCGGCGCACGTCGTAGGCGACGTCGTCGAGCGCCTTCCGCAGCTCGTGCTGGTCGGGCTCCAGCTCCTCGCGCGCCTTGTCGAGCACGTCGCCCGCCGTGCGGAGCGCGCGGAACACGCTGATCTCGATGTCGGTGACGTAGCGCGAGACGCCGAGGAGCATGAGCGCCTCGCGGCGGAGGATCGCGTTGGAGCCGCAGAAGAAGGCCGCGTTCCAGCCGTCCTTGCCCTGCTGGATGGGGCCGTAGAACAGCGGCGCCTGGCTGCCGAGCGGATCCGAGTCGGGCACGTTCACGAACACCTGCGGCGTCTGCACGATGGCCATGCGGCGGTCGTCGAAGTAGCCGAGCGTGCGGTCGAGGATCTCGGGCTCGGGCACCTGGTCGGCGTCGAGGATGAGCATGAACTCGCCCTCGGTCGTGAGCAGCGCGTTGTTGAGGTTGCCGGCCTTGGCGTGGCGCGCGCGGCCCGACCAGTCGGCCGAGCGGGTGATCCAGCCGATGCCCTCCGCCTCCGCGAGGTCGCGGAGCTCGGTGCGGTTGCCGTCGTCGAGCACCCACGTCTTGTGCGGGTAGGTGATGCGCTGGGCGGCGCGGGCCGTCTCCATCACCAGGTCGAGCGGCTCGTTGTACGTCGCGATGAACACGTCGACCGTGAGGCCGGGCTGCGGCGCCGGCGGCCTCGGCCGGTCGCGGGCCCGCCACATCGTGAGCCCGAACAGGAGCGAGTCGATGAGGCTGTAGGTCTCCGCGAGCACGAGCGGGATCGCGATCCAGAGCGCCTCGGGGTTCACCGAGAACAGCAGCCGCCAGACGATGTAGTTGAGGCCGAGGATCGCGGTGATCACCGCGAGGATCCGGATGATCGCGAAGCGCAGCGACATTCGGCCCGTGCGTCCGCGGGCGACGCGGGCCTCCGTGCGGCTCACGCGCGGCTCACGGCGAGGACCGTCACGTCGTCGAGCGGCGTGCCGGCGGAGGCGAGGGTGCGCACCCGCTCCACGAGCGCCTCCACGCCGCCCGCCTCGGTCACGAGCCGGCCGATGGACGCGAAGGCCGGATCGCTGCCGCCGAACATGTCGAAGAGGCCGTCGCTGAAGGTGACGAAGGTGTCGCCCGGCGCGAGCACCACGTGGCGCTCCTCCCAACGGTGGTCGGGGTCGATGCCGACCGGCAGGTCGCTCGTGTCGAGGTGGGTGACGCGGCCGTCGGGATGCACGACGATCGTCAGCCCGTGCCCCGCGTCCGCGTAGCGGAGGAGACCGGTCGCCTGGTCGAGGTGCCCGTGCTGCAGGGTGACGAAGGCGCCCGTGCGGTCGAGGTCGGCGTCGAGCGTGCGGGCCGCGTCCGTGACCATGATGCCCGTGTCCTCGAGCACGCCCGCGCCGTAGCGGTCGGCGGTGCTGGCCATGCCGCGGAGGACGGCGCGGACGGTGGCGGTGAGGATCGCGGCGCCCGTGCCCTTGCCCATCACGTCGGCGATGGAGAAGCGGAGCCCGGACGCGGTGCGCTCGTAGTCGTAGAAGTCGCCGCCCACCACCAGCGCGGGCACGCACACGGCGGCGATCTCGTAGCCGGGGATCTCGACCTCGGCGGCCGGCAGCAGGGCCGACTGCACCTGCTGGGCGCGCTCCATCTCGACGCTCGCGACGAGCTCGCTCTGCACCCACTCGGCGAGCTCGGCGAAGAGCGCGAGCTGCGCGGCGTCGAGGCCGCGGGGCTGGACGTCGTAGATGCAGAACGTGCCGACGACCACGCCCTCCGTGTCGCGCAGCGGGTGCCCGGCGTAGAAGCGGATGTGCGGCTCGCCGGCGACGGAGGGGAGGTGCCGGAACACGGGGTGGATCTGCGCGTCCTCGACGACGAGCACGCGCTCCTCGCGGACGGTGGTGTCGCAGAACACGCTGCTGATGGGCGTCTCGGACAGCTCGGCGCCCGCGCATGACGCGAACCACATCCGGTCGTGGTCGGCGAGGCCGATGGTCGAGAGCGGGACGGCGAACGCCGTGCGGGCGAGTCGCGTGACCCGGTCGAAGCGCTCCTCGGGCGGACCGTCGAGCAGTCCCAGGGCCTCCACGGCCCGCTGCGACGCGGTCGCCCGCGCGTCCTCGATCAGAGTCATCCCCGCCCCCTCGCCGACGTGGACCCCCGTCCACGGCACCCGATTCGACGGGCGCGCTCAGCTTACGTGCCCGGATCAATAGGGGACGTACTAAGTGGCGCTACGCGGACGACATGAGTAGTCGCATAAGTGGTGCGGGACGGAGCGGTAGCGCATACCCCCGCCCGCAGCCTCCCGAGCCCGAAGGGGGGCTGCGGCGGACTCGTCGACCCGGCCTACGCTCAGCGCGACCCCGAGGAGCACCATGACCGATCCGACCGGCACGACCCCGCAGACCGCCGCGCAGGACGCGCTGCTCGCGATCATCACCGACACCGTGCAGATGGTGCGGGACAGCAGCGGCAGCCTGGTGCTCAAGACCGCCCGCATCAAGTCGCTCGCGACCTCCTACCGCCTCGTCGTGGGCGGCCATCAGCCGGGTGGCCTGCCCGACGGCGAGGAGTAGGGGGCACGTCCCTGCGCCGCTGCGGACGAGGGCATGATCGGGCTCCGTACGAGCGCGACGTCCATCGCATCGACCACGGCGCCAGCCCCGGTCGGGCGACCACCGGGGCCGCGCCGCGCCGTAGCATTCGCAACATGGGGATGCGAGTGCGAGCGACATGAGCAGGAGTCACGATCCTGAGGATCGAGAGCGAGCCGCGGACACGGCGTCGGGGACAGGAGAGGCATCCGACCGCCGAGGTACGGGCCGAAGACTCACCCTCGGCACGGTCTTCGACCCCCGGGAGAACGCGCTCAACCTCATCCGCCTGCTGCTCGCCCTGTTCGTCATCGTCTGGCACGCCTTCCCGCTGACGGGGGCGCAGATCCTCGCTGACCCCGTGCACCAGCTCGTGAGCCGACTCAGCGTCGACGGGTTCTTCGCCATCTCCGGATTCCTCATCGTCTCCAGCTGGCTCCGGCACCCCCGGTGGGGCGCGTTCCTCCGCGCCCGGGCGTTGCGCATCTTCCCGGCGTTCTGGGTCTGCCTCGTCGTCACGGCCGGCGTCTTCGCCCCGCTCGCCGTCCTCATGCGAAGCGCCACGTTCCCCGACGGTTTCGCCTCGGAAGCCGTGTCGTACGTGTGGCGGAACATGCTGCTGCGCATCTCGCAGTTCGGGATCGCCGGTACGCCGGCCGGGGTCCCCGAGGCCGGGGTCTGGAACGGCGCCCTGTGGACGCTGTTCTGGGAGTTCAGCTGCTATCTGGCTGTGCTCGCGGTGGGTCTCGTGGGTCTCCTCCGGCGCCGACTGACCGTGCCCGCCCTCTTCGTCGCCACACTGTCGGCCGTCCTGCTGACCTCCTACGGCCCGGTCACGAACGGCACGGCGGTCGTGGGAGCGCGTCTCGGTCTGATGTTCGCCGCAGGGGCCGTCATGCACAGGTATCGGGACACCATCCCCGTCGGCCGCAGCCCTCTGCTCGCCGCCGGAGCTATCGTCCTGCTCGCCACCTGGCTGCCGGAGTACAGCCCGCTCGCGGCGTTGCCGCTCGCATACCTGGTCATCGCGCTCGGCGCCCTGGGCAAGCACCGTCGTCTCCGGATCGGCCAGGACCTCTCCTACGGGGTCTACATCTACGGCTTCCCCGTCCAGCAGCTGCTCGCGACGGCCGGTGCGGGCGCATGGGGCGTTCCGGCGTTCGCCGTCGTCTCGGTCATCTCGACGCTGCCGCTGGCGGCGGCGAGCTGGTTCCTCGTGGAGAAGCCGGCTCTCCGCCTCAAAGCCCCCACGCGGCGCATTCAAACCGTCCAGGACTCGGCTGTCAGGGGTCTCGGCTCCTGAGCCCGTCACCACCCTAGGAGCGAATTCCGACCCCGCTAGGCTTCGCGCATGAGCGCGCCTACGGCACGACCCCGTCCGCGTGCGGACAACCGGGTCCTCAACGTGTTCCGTTCCGCTGCGGCCCTCGCTGTGGTGCTCGGTCACGTACGACTCCTCTTCTTCGAGGACTACGCGACAGCGGCTCATGACCCCGTCACCGCGATCCTCTACTCGCTCACCAGCCTCGGCTCCGAGGCGGTCATCGTGTTCTTCGTGATGAGCGGCTACTGGGTGGGTGGCTCCGTGATCGCCGGATTCCGCGCCCATTCCTTCTCGTGGGGCCGCTATGCGAGCGCGCGTCTCACGCGCCTCTGGCTCGTGCTGGTGCCCGCACTCCTGCTGACACTCCTCCTCGACCTAGTCGGTGCTCACCTCCTGCCGGCCGCAGGCGTCTACGCGGATCCGACGCCGTACGAGAGCATCCCCGCGGATCCGTCGTACGCGCCGCTCACCTTCCTCGGCAACGTCGCCTTCATGCAGGGCCTGCACGTCCCCGTGCTGGGAACGAACTCTCCGCTGTGGTCGCTCGCCTACGAGGCCTGGTACTACCTTCTGTTCCCCGCGCTGCTCGCCGCGTTCTGGCCGGGTGGCAGCGTCCGGCGACGCGCGATGGGCGCCGTGCTGGTGCTCGTTGCCGTGGTCGTGAGCGGCCCGCTGGTCCTCGGGTTGTTCCCCGCCTGGGTGCTCGGTGCGGTCGTCGCCGCGCTCGCGCCACGTTTGCGAGTGCTCATCTCGTCGTGGCCCCCTCGTCTCCTCGCCGTCGCACGAGGGAGCAGCATCCCGCTGATCGTGCTCGCCGCCGTCGCCGCGCACGAGGTCTCCCTGCCGTTCCGGCTCGGTGCACTGATCCTCGCCGCGGTCACTGCGCTCGGCATCAGCTTGTTCGTCACCGACGTCACATGGACGGGGCGCGCTGGCCGGCTCCTCGGCGCAGCGGGCTGGACCGCCCACTCCTCCTATTCGCTGTACGCCATCCACATGCCGATCGTCGTGCTGCTCGCCGCCGCAGTCGTCCCCTCCCACGCGGCACGATGGACGCTCTCCCCCGGCAGCGTCGCCGGGTACCTGGCCGTCATCGCGGTGTGCTGCCTCGTGGCCTATGTCTTCGCGCGATTCACGGAGCGTAAGACGGATGTCGTACGCGCCCGCACCACGTCCCTGATCGGACGGATGCATCGTGCCACCGCGCACCCGGGGGGAAAGGCACCGGACGGCGAGGCCGGGCACGCGCGGCGGTTGCGCGCACGCGGCTGAGACGGTGCCCCGCAGGGACTCGAACTCCACTCCGCCTCTGAGAGGTACGCACGTCCACCTGTGCGACAGCGCTACTACGGCGAAGTACGGTCACACGCAGCAGCTGGAATCAGGAGCCGCGCGCAGCGAGCACGGGCAAACCGTGGGCACGGATGAGCGCGTTGATATAGAAAACCCGCGGGGATATTGAGTGTCGACGGCAGGTGTCAAGTGTGCCGACATTCAAGGGGCGTTGGGGTCAGCCGTTGATGACTGGATGTGGTCGCTACGAGGTGTGCTGACGAACGGCTGACGAATCCACTTCAGGCTCCGGTAGTAGACGAATCGGTAACTGCCTCAGGCGACGGCCGCTGCACCTCGAGCCATATCGGCTCGCGATCTTCGAACCAGTCGTCACCGATCGAGCCCTGCAGCCACTGCATCACCGCGACCTGGAACGCGCTGTTCCGTGGGCCGACTTCAGGGGAAGACAGTCCCGGCTCCGCCAGTGCCAGGTCAGCTACTCCCGCTCCCACCGCGCGCAGATCGGACAACATCCAAGACCAGACCGCATTGTGTTCAGCGGCGAGATGCAGCGTGATTATCGACGCCAGCGTGCGCCCATGCACGAAGATCTCGCTATGTCGTCTCGCGTCTGTAGTAGATGCTGCGGTGAGAAGATCCTGCATTGCCTCCATTGCAGCCAGACCTCCCTCGCGCTTGGTGCGATCAGCGGCCTCTGCGTCGGCCAGGCGTCTGTCTTCAGCCCTTGCCGCGGCTGCCGCGAGCCGCTCGTCGCGAGCGAGCTTCACCGCGATCAGGGTGGGAATGAGAATGGCGGCGACTGGAATCAAGATGTCCTTAATGACTTCCCACCACGGCGCGAGGGTGTGTGCGTTCACGCTTTGACGCTAGCGACACGTGAGGCGAGCTGATGGCCCCCGAGCGGGGTTGGCAAGGAGGGGCACTGTAGGAGCAGGTGCCCGAGGCGGGTCGTACGTCAGTTCCTAGGCCGCCGGGGGCGGAGCGGCGATGAGTTTTCTGCTTGTGAATGCACTTGTCGCCGTCCATCCACGCGAGGAGGCACTGACGCTCGAGGGTCCACCGACCGCCCTTCCTCAGTTGGCGGCCATGGAGCTCGTCGTCCTCGAGCGCCCGCCGAAGGGTCAGCGGGTGCCGTCCCGCCACCACGGCTGCATCCCGCACGGCGAGCAGAGAGTGAGGATCTACCGGGTCCTAAAAAAGCTCTCCGCGCGCCATCCGGTCGTCTGCGAGTGCTCGGACGATGATGCCGGGCATCTGCTCCTTCAGCTCCTGGCGGACGAGCTTCTGGATGATGGCCTCGAGGTCAGACATCCCGACAGAGTGCCCGAACCAGGGCGCCTCATGTTAGTGCGCATCTGCCTCAGCTGGCTGTCTACAGGTTGGTGAGGAGCAAGAGCAGGTTCTCGGCCGCGGCGTATGCCCGGCCGACGTTCTAGGCTCGCCCGGCCTTTTAGCAGCGCAACAGGCAACCCACATCCACTGGTCATTTATCGAACCAAACCTCCGGCGACGGCTTTAAGCAGAGTGCTGTTATTACCACCGATGGCCACGGCTGAACCCCTATTTTCAAAAGAGCCGCACTCCCCGTAAGAGTTGCCGTTTATGTTTATCACGCCCGGAGTGACAATTGTCTCTGTTGCCCCGCCATAAAATACGCCGCGATCGACCGCAAAGACGTCAGGTGCAGCGAACCGCACCTCCAGAAGAAAAGCGCCTCTTGCTTCGCGCATGGTCAGCACGTTCGAGATGTAGGTTATATCCCAAGGTGAAGTTGCATACGTCCACTCACCTTTACGAATGCGAAGCAGAGTAGATCCCCTAGAGTCCCATATGTGGGCGTTTAGAAGTGGCGCACCGTCGTCTACATCGATCCAGACGACTTTTTCACCGCCTATCGTTAGGGCCGTGAAGCTACTGCCGGAGCGACGCGCAGTTATGCCGCCAACAATGACCGAGACATCACCCCGGTAATATAATTTGCGCAGCGAACTTTTGCCGCTGACGAAGGTCTTAGGATTAGAGTCAAATTCTCGTACGACCGAACTGGGCAACGAAGCGTTCGGCCCCGTAGCTTCTTTATGCTCCGTTGGACACAAAAGCGTTATTTCATCGGGATCGTGGCGACGGGTGGTGGCCCATTCGATCATGTGGTGATACTCATACACCGGCGAGCCGCAGGATATGCATCCGAAGCCGCAGCGCTGCCGCACTTCTCGTTTAACGTCTTCTGGTATGTACCTCTTGGCGCCATCGAGGTCGTCACGATCGCTCGGAGTTGCCATGAGCACGACTGTCGCACACTCCCGACGACACGTCCACGGCCCGGCAACGGGAGTCATGACGAAGCCGGAGGAGACGCATGCTCTGCTGATCCGGTTGCCGCCTCGAGAGCTGGAACACCGAGCCCTCCTGCCAGCCTCATCGGCGGCTCGGACGAAGCGGCGACACGGTGCGCTTGTGAACGCACGGCTCCGCCAGCATCCAAATCTCGGCGCACGGCCACTCGAGGATCCACTTGCCCCGAGGGTGGTGACGGTGCCCATCGAGGGCACCGACTGCCAGCGCTAGTCGGACAGTGTCGGGATGCCTACGCGAAAGGGCTGCGACCTTATCTACAGTCAGGACGGCCGAGGCCGACTCGGAAACTGATGCTGGCTTCTCATCCGCGACTGTGGCCCGATCAGCGGCCAGCGCTTCCGTAAGGAGCAAGGGGAGCTGGTCGCGCAGCTCCTCCCTAATGAGGCCCCGCATGAGCAATTCGTAGTCCGACACACGCTCATCCTGCTCGGTCCAGAGTGGATCGCGGTGCACGCAGCAACTGCTGGGAGCCTGACAGCCCTACGCTGACCGGATGTGACACAGCCCCTTCCAACCCGACGCCGCCTCAGACTGGGCCAACTTCGCCGTCGGCGTGCTCACAGCGCTTGCCACGCTCGCCGCCGTCTCCTTCTCACTCGCAAGTGCCCGTCAGTCTCGAAAGGATGCCGAGAAAGCGGGTGTTCGAAAAGAGGCGGCAAACGAGAGAGCCATCGCTGCAGCCGAGCAGCAAGCGAACGCCTCAGCACTCATCAGTGATGACTGAGCGTGACCTCGAGCGCTAACGACGGGGCTACCAGGAGACGCTGCAAACGGAACAGAAGGCGTCACGTCAGGCCGTACTTGTGCGGATTGCCGCGACCTGGAATCCGCCGGACAAGAACGACGACCAACCCCATGTGATGGCCCAAATCGTCAACATGTCCCCCGACCCGTTATTAGAAGTTTCAGTCGAGTGGGGCAAATCCGAGGCGGACGACGGCGAACCCGTCCATAGCGTCCAGGCCCTCATCGACGGCCTTCACGGTTACGAACCTGACAAGGTCATGTCCTGTCCTCCCTGGCGGCAGCATCTGCACTTTGAACGCTTAGGGGACCTTAGCGTCGGTCTGAGCTCACCTTCCGCATGCGCTTTACAGATCGGTACCTCGATCAGTGGGAGTTGAACTTCCCGTCGAGAAGGCTATTGCTACTGACGCCACGCCTCATAGCAGTCAAAGAGCGCGTTAATGAGCCAAGAAGCAATTAACGCGAAGTGAACTAACCGAATCTGCTAGATAGCAGCGCCCGACGCGCACGAACACCAGCGTGGTCAGGGTCGATGGCTACCATGCTGGGATGACGAACGAGGTGGGCTCTGAGGCCCTGAGGCTGCCCGTGGATAAGCGGCCGCCGACTGCTGCGCAGTTTTACATGACGACGGGCGGCACCGCGGCCATCCGCGACGACGCGCAGCCGCTCCGGTCGAAGCGGTACCTCGCGACCATGACGCTGCACGCCGAGGGGTGAATCCTGTCGGTGAACACCCCGCCGAGCTCGCACGGCCCGTTCCCCTCCCCCGGCGCCGCCTTCGCGTGGTGGGCGGACCACCGCGGCGCGATGCCGGCATCGACGTGGACACCGTGGCGCCGCGAGTCGTGGCCGCCTGGCATCGACGAGGACCGGGCCGAACACGACGAAGAGCCCCGACCGCCCCCTGACTGGGGACGCCCGGGGGCATCGGTGTCGCGCGGACCGCCTACGATTCAGCACATGGGGAATCGTCGACGTCGGGGTATCAGCAGGGCATGGGGCGTCGGCGGAGTCGCGGCCCTCGCGGCGGGTGTCCTGCTGGTAGCTGGACTCGCGCTCGGCCAGGCTCGCGAGGAAGCACCCGCCAACGCGGGCTCCGTCCCTACGCTGCCAGCCTCCGAGCCTTCGGCGACCGTCGAGCCGTTGCGCGTGGCAGCGGTCGGCGACTCGATCACGGCGGCCGACAGCCCTGACTTCGCCGCCGGCCGCATCGGATCCGGCTCGTGGCTGTCGTCCGTCCTCGGAGACGGGGTCGTCTTCGCCGGCGGGTGGGCGCAAGGCGGGGTGAACACCGACACCATGGTCGCCAACGTCAGCGCGCCGCTCGACGCCGATGTGCTCGTCCTGCTCGGCGGCGTGAACGACTACGGCAACGGTGTCCCCTTCGCGACCACCACCCGCAACTACGACACGCTCGTGGCGACCATCCAGTCGGACCGGGTCCTAATCGGCACGGTGCCGCCGAAGGACGACAAGCCGGACGCCGCGCGGGCATTCAACGAGGATCTCAAGCAGCTCGCGGCGGACCGGGGCTGGTCCTTCGTCGATGCGTCCGCCAAGACGCGCGACGGTAATGGGAAGTACCTTGAGGGCTTCACGACCGACGGCACTCACCCGACGCCCGAAGCGGCCAAGGTGATCGGCGCCGCCGTCCGGGCCGCCGTGCTCGACGAGCAGTAGGCACCGGGAACGACGAAGAGGGTTCCGATCAGGTCGTGAGGAGCGCGGTCCACTTGGCCTTCATCGCGGCGACGTGCGCGGCACGCTGGTCGGCGGTGAGGGCGAACGGCCACGTGTTCATTTCGACGTAGTTGTGCTGCGTGCCCGCGGTGGGCGTCGAGGTGGTCGGGAACCACCGCAGGACGTTGTTCAGCCCCGCGATAGGCCCGGTGATGCTGGTTCACGGGGCTGTGGCGGGGCAAGGCGATCGGGCTGACGCTCAAGTCCCTCGACTTCCTGCGCCGGCGCGACTTCGTGGAGGAGGACGCCGTGCGTTTCGGAGGCGGAATCTCCGTCGGCACGCCCAAGGGGCACGCAATCCGCAGCGCGCCAGTGCCGCCGTTCCTGCTCGATGAGCTCGCGCACCCCTGCGAGGGGAAGCGTCCGACGGACCTGCTGTTCGGCGAGGGCCAGCGGCACCTACAGAAGCCGTCCTCGCACGACGGTTGGTTCGACCGGGCCGTCGTCGCTGCGGTGGCTGAGGACGCGACCATGCCCGGCGTGACGACTCACGACCTCCGACACACGGCCGCGTCTCTCGCTATCTCCGCCGGCGCCGACGTCAAGGCGGTGCAGCGCATGCTCGGCCACAAGTCCGCGGCCATCAACCTGGAAACGTACTCGGACCTGTTCGAGGACGACCTCGACGCCGTTGGAGCTGCCCTCGATCAGGCACACACGGCGTCGAGTGTGGGCAGAGTGCGGGCACGGCCTGCCGCCGGCGCCTCCCCGACGTCCCTGCTTCCCCGCCATGCCCCGCCATGCCGCGCCATGCCGCGCCATGCCGCGCGTGCAAGCGCCTATGCCTACGTGCCCCCGCAGGGACTCGAACCCTGACCTGTAGCGATTTTAAGTCGCCCGTCTCTGCCAATTGGACTACGGGGGCGTGGCGCCTGCGCGCTCCCGACAGCCTACGGTCGGCACATCGGTCCGCGGACCCCGGGCATGACGACGGCCCGCAGGCCGCTGCCTGCGGGCCGTCGTCGGTGACGCTAGAGGATCACGCGGATCAGGCCGTGCGGTCCTCGTCGTTCGTCTCGGGGGTGGGCGCGGTGCTGTAGCTGCCCGCGAGGGCCGGGGACTTCTCGCCCTCGGTGGGCGCGTCCGCCTTCTCCTCGGCGGCCTTCTTGGCCGGGGCCGCCTCCTTCTTCGCGGGAGCGGCCGGAGCGGCGTCCGCGGCGGGACGCGGGCGCGACGCGAACGTCTCGAACGCGGTGCGCGGCGTCTCACGCGCCTCGAGCGAGACGATGTCGCGGCCCCAGACCAGGTTGTTCACCCAGCCGGTGACGACGCGCGCCTTCCGCTCGAAGGACGGGATCGCGAGGCCGTGGTAGCCGCGGTGCATGACCCAGGCGGGGAAGCCGGTGATGCCGATCTTCCCGCTCTGGAACGCGCCCTGGTACAGGCCGAGGCCCGCGACGGCGCCGAGGTTCTTGTGGAAGTAGTCGGTGATGCCCTCGCCGCGGAGGCTCGCGGTGATGTTCTTCGCCATGAGCTTGCCCTGGCGGACGGCGTGCTGCGCGTTGGGCACGCAGAAGCCGCCGACGCCGCCGCCCGTGAGGTCGGGGGTGGCCGCCACGTCGCCGGCGCCCCAGGCGTCCGCCACGATGCCGTCGTCGCCCTCGACGCGACCGTCGGCGCGCACGCGCAGGCGCCCGCGCTCCTCGATCGGGAGATCGGTGTTCTTCAGCATGGGGCTGGCCATGACGCCCGCGGTCCAGACGATGACGTCGGACTCGAACGACTCGCCGGTCGACAGCTCGACGACGCCGCCGACGGCGGACTTGAGCTGCGTGTCGAGGTGCACGAGAGCGCCGCGCTCGGCGAGGTTCTTGAGCACCCAGTGGCTGGTCTCGAGCGACACCTCGGGCATGATGCGGCCCATCGCCTCGATGAGGTGGAAGTGCGTGTCCTCGAAGTCGATCTCGGGGTACTTCTTCACGAGGTCGGTCGCGATGCTGCGCATCTCGGCGAAGACCTCGATGCCCGCGAAGCCGCCGCCGACCACCACGAAGGTGAGGAGGCGGTCGCGCTCGGGGCCGGCCGGCAGCGTGGCCGCGCGGTCGAAGTTGGCGAAGATGCGGTCGCGGATGGCGACGGCCTCCTCGATCGTCTTCAGACCGATGGCCTCGTCCGCGACGCCCGGGATCGGGAACGTGCGGGAGACGCTGCCCGCGGTGACGACGATGATGTCGTACTGGAACTCGTACGGCTCGCCCACGGGCGGCGTGATCGTGGCGGTCTTCGACGCGTGGTCGATGCCGGTCACCTTCGCCGTGACGACGTTGGTGGTGCGGAGGTGGCGTCGCTGCGAGACGACGGCGTGGCGGGGCTCGATGGATCCGGAGACCACCTCGGGCAGGAACGGCTGGTACGTCATGTACGGCAGCGGGTCGACCATGGTGACCTCGGCCTCGCCGGATCGGAGGTGCGACTCGAGCTTCCATGCCGTGTAGAAACCGGCGTAGCCGCCGCCGACGATCAGGATTTTGGGCACGATGGATGACTCCCTGCAGGTTGTGGTCGAAATCAGGCTACCCCTTCCGGAGCAGCCGTCTGAAATGCCGGGTCGCGACGACGGCCATCGCCGCCGCGAGCGCCGCGAACACGGACAGGACGAGCGCCGGGATCCCCACCTGGCGGAGCTCGCCCGCGGTCGGCAGCGCGCCGGCCTCGGGGTCGGCGGTGGGGGCGTCGGCGGGAACCACGGGCGCGGCGTCGGGGGTGGCGGATGCCGTCGGATCCGGCGTGGCCACCGGCGCCCGACGGTAGAGGCGCACCCACTCGTCGAGGTCGCCCAGGGGCTTGCCGCTCGCGGGCGCGACCTCGGCGGTCACGGCCGCCGCGGCGTCCACGAGGCCGCGGCCGTAGATCTCCGGCTGGCCCTTCTGCCGGGCCGTGGCGAGCACGCGCTCGACCACGTCGTCGGCCTTCAGCTCCGGATGCGCGGCCCGCACCAGCGCGACCACGCCGGAGACGAGGGGCGCCGCGCCGCTCGTGCCGCTCCACTGCACGTAGCCGCCGCCCGGCTCGACGCCGACGAGCTGCTCGCTGGGCGCGGCGACGGCGATCGTGATGCCCTGCGACGACGCGTCGAAGCTCGCCGCCCCCGCACGGTCGACGCCGGCGACCGCGAGCACGCCGGGGATCGTGGCGGGCGCGCCGACCTCGGTGGTGCCGCTCCCCCGGTTGCCGGCCGCCGCCACGACGACGACGTCATGCTCGTAGGCGTAGAGGAAGGCGCGGTCCCAGCTCTCCGGCCAGTCGAGGGAGTTGCGGGTGAGGGACATGTTGATGACGCTCGCGCCGTTGTCCACGGCCCAGCGGACGGCGTCGGCGATCTGGGCGTCCTCGTCGCGGGCGCCCGGGGTGGGGCCGCCGAGTGCGACCGAGACGCTGAGGAGGCTCGCCGCCGGGGCGACGCCGATCACGCCGGATCCGGTGCCGGTGCCGCGGCCGGCGAGGAGCGACGCGACCATGGTGCCGTGCGCGTTCGACGCGCCGACCGGGCGGCTGCCGTCCGCGGACCCGACGCCCGAGACGTCGGTGCCGCCCACGACAGCGCCACGGAGGTCCGCGACGGAGGAGTCGACGCCCGTGTCGATGACGGCGACCTTCACGCCCTCGCCGCGGGTCGTCTGCCACGCCTGCTCGATGCCGTAGTCGGCGAGCCAGTACTCGCGCTCGCGCACCGGATCCGCCTGCGCGGCATCGGCGACGACGAGCGGATCCACACCACCTACGTGCAGACCGGCACCACCACCGGCCGCATCTCGTCGAA
>NZ_QWGT01000039.1 GCF_003576405.1 Clavibacter lycopersici | reverse complement strand
CGCGGCAGGCGCCGGATCCGCTCCCCCGTCCGCCACGCCGACCCGGCGCTCGAGGCGCTCGACCCGGGCGAGGGCGCCGCGGTGCGTGTCGTCGCTGGCGGGCACGAGCACGCGCGCGACCAGCAGCTCGAGGTGGAGGCGTGGGGACGTGGCGCCCGTCATCTCGGTGAGGGCCGCGTTGACCACGTCGGCGGCGCGCGACAGCTCAACCGCGCCGAAGGCGACGGCCTGCGCTCGCATGCGCTCGAGCTCGTCCTCCGGGGTGCCGCGGAGCACGGCGGCGGCGCCCTCGACGGAGGTCGCGCCGACGATGATGAGGTCGCGGAGGCGCTCGAGGAGGTCCTCCACGAAGCGACGCGGATCCTGGCCGGTCTGGATGACGCGGTCGACACCCGCGAACGCGGCGGCCGCGTCGTGCCGGGCGACCGCGTCGATGACCTCGTCGAGCAGGGCCGCGTGCGTGTAGCCGAGGAGGGCGACGGCGCGCTCGTACTCGACGCTCTCGTCCTCCGAGCCCGCGATGAGCTGGTCGAGCAGGGAGAGGGTGTCGCGCACGGATCCCCCGCCCGCGCGGACCACGAGCGGCAGCACGCCGGGCGCCACCTGCACGCTCTCCTCGCGCGACAGGTGCTCCACGTAGTCGAGCATCTGGGCGGGCGGCACCAGCCGGAACGGGTAGTGGTGCGTGCGGGAGCGGATGGTGCCGATGACCTTGTCGGGCTCGGTGGTGGCGAAGATGAACTTCACGTGCTCCGGCGGCTCCTCCACGATCTTCAGCAGCGCGTTGAAGCCCTGCGGCGTGACCATGTGCGCCTCGTCGAGGATGAAGATCTTGTAGCGGTCCCGCGCGGGGGCGAAGACCGCGCGCTCGCGGATGTCGCGCGCGTCGTCGACGCCGTTGTGGCTCGCGGCGTCGATCTCGACCACGTCGAGGGACCCGCTGCCGTCGCGGCTGAGCTCGACGCAGCTGGGGCAGACGCCGCACGGGGTGTCCGTGGGGCCCTCGGCGCAGTTGAGGCACCGCGCGAGGATGCGCGCCGACGTGGTCTTGCCGCAGCCGCGCGGACCGCTGAAGAGGTACGCGTGGTTGACGCGGTTCGTGCGGAGCGCGGTGCGCAGCGGATCCGTCACCTGCGTCTGGCCGATGAGCTCGGCGAAGTTCTCTGGCCGATAACGGCGATACAGGGCGGTGACCACGATCCTGAGGATACCGGGCACCCCCGACCGTCCGACCGCGCCGGGGTCAGGTCTCCGCCGGGACCTCGGCGGGCGCGGCTGGGGAGGAGCGGCGCTCGCGCAGCGCGCGGATCCGTCCCGGCGCCTCCGCGCGGACCCGGCGGGCGAGCGCGATCCCCTCCCGCCAGGTCGCGTCCCGGATGAAGAGGAAGTCGAGCGCGATCATCGCGAGGGAGAACGGCCAGAGCCCGAGCAGGATACCGATCATCACGTGCATGCCCGTGATGACCACGAGCGCGACGACGCGGGTCGGCCGCCACAGGATCAGCAGCGGGAACAGGCCCTGGAACGCGACGGCCAGGAAGCTCGCGAGCACGACCCCGGGGGTCGCCTGGGCGAGCAGGTCGCTGAGCCACGGCCACGGGCGGTAGCCCTCGATGATCAGCGAGTAGTAGGTCGCGGATCCGTCGCGCCACTCCGGACCCTGCAGCTTGAGGATCGCGGAGTTCACGTACACGAGCATGATCTGGTACGCGCAGAGCACCAGGGCCGTGTTGTGCAGGAGCACGCGGACGAGCCGCGGGATGCGGTCGACCAGCGAGCGCACCGCCTCGACGTGCCTGCCCGGCGCTCGACGCGGGGCGCCCGCCTCGAGCTCGCGGCGGCGGCGCACCGCGTCCAGCGACAGGTGCCGCGAGAGGTCGGCGAACAGCACGAAGAAGAGGGTGAGGCGCAGCACGGTGTCGCCGCCGTTGGTGAGCAGCGTGCTGTTGGTGGAGAGGCCGATCCAGAAGAGGAGGAGGAACGGCGTCACGATGCGCGTGCGCCAGCCGAGCGTGAACAGCGCGGCGAGCACGACCAGCAGGAGGTAGGCCAGGTCGAAGAGCGTGGCGTCGGTCTTGGAGAACAGGCCCGTGAAGATCGGGAGCCAGCCGCGGCGGGACGCCTCGGGGTCGATGAAGCGGGATCCGACGCCCCACAGGTAGTGGCGGTCGGCGAAGCACGTGACGAGCACCAGGAGGATCACGGCGCCGAGGGTGATGCGGAGCGCGGCGAAGCTGAAGGTGGCGTGCTCGCGCTCGGTCATCCAGGTCGCGATGCCACGGGGCCAGCCGCCCGGGTTCCGCAGCGCCGTGAGGAGCTCGCGGTCCTGCAGCAGCCGTCGGACGCGGGCCGCGCGCGCGGAGGAGGGGGCGGGCCGGGCGCGGCCGGTCCAGGATCCCGCGGCCACGGCCTTCGGGGTGGTCGTGGGCTCGTGCGTCCTCGCGCTCATCGTGCGTACCTCTCCACGACGCCCTGGTACACGCTGAGCGCCTGGGGGTCGATCACGTCGTCCGCCTCGCGCCACCCGAAGGTGCGCGTGACGGTCTCGAACTGCTGCTGGTCGTCGGACCGGTGGGCGAAGTCGTTGGGCCGCTCGGTGGCCACGCGCCAGCGGACGCGCTCGATGTCGCGGCCGAACCACGCCGTGGCCCAGTAGGTCGTGTACTCCTTGAGGACGTAGTCGGCGCGGAGCATCGTGATCACACGGCCGCGGCTGCCCTCGTCGAGGGCCGAGAGCTGGTCGATGAGGGAGACGGCGGTCTTGGCCGCGAACCCCGAGTCGGTGTCGGCGCGGCGGATGAAGGTGTCCTGCACGATCACGCGCTGCTCGGGCGTCAGGCGGCCGAACCTCTCCGTGTACGTCTTGAGCAGGTTGGCGCTCTGCTTCACCGTGCGGGAGGGCTGGATCCGGCCCTCCCCCGCCTCGTACTCGGCGCGCGTGATGTCGACCCACTCGCTCTTCACGAGCGAGCCGGAGTCGTCGCGCCACTGGGCCTGCATCTCGAGGTAGCGGTTCGTCTTCTGGATCGACGGGGCGAAGACGTTCCACTGCTGGCTGAAGTAGGGGCGGGCGGCGGCCGTGAGGGCGCGGGTGGCGTCGCCCTGCGGGACGACCATGAGGATCGAGGTCGCGACGTAGATCACGACGACGAGGGCGGCGACGGCCGTGCCGATCCGGGCGCCGCGCGTGAGGGTCGTGGGCGCAGGCGGGGCCTGCTCGTGCGGGGGCGGGACGGAGTGCGCGGCGTCGAGACCGGCGTCGCGGTCGTGGATCGTGTCGGTCATCGTGAGCCGTCCCCCTGGTGCGTCGGGTGGGTCGTCGTGGTGCGGGTGATGCGGTCGTGCGGGTCGTGCCGGTGACGCGGATCCGGCGGGCGGCCCGGCTCTCGCCGGACCGCCCGCCGTCCTCGCGCTCAGCTCAGGTGGATCACACCCGTCGGCTGCGGCCTCGGTGCAGGGCACCGGCGCCGGTCAGCATCATCAGGAGCGCGATGCCGCCGAGCAGCAGCATCCCGTCGCCGTCGCCGCCCGTGACCGGGAGGATGCCGCCGCCGTAGCCGCCGCCTCCCCCGAGTCCCGTGCCGGGCTGGCCGGCGGGGACGGTGGATGCCACGACCCGGAACTGCGTGATCATCTCGTCGGCCATCCCGGACCGGACGCCGATCACGTCGACCTCGTGGTCGCCGAGCTCGAAGTCGGGGCCGACCTCGAAGACGAACGTCGCGCGTCCCTGGGCGTCCGCGACCAGCGGCGCGAGCGGCTTGGGCGTGGAGAACACCGTCGCGTTGAGCGTCTCACCGGGGATGAAGCCGACGGCGTCGACCATCTGCATCGACCCGCTTCCGCGGACGATCTCGGTGAAGCGGACGACCGCCCGGGTGGTGGCTTCCGCGCCGTCGGTGGATCCGTCGGTCGCGTCGGCGGCGTCGGCGGCGTCGGCGCCAGCGGCATCCGTCGCATCCGCGCCAGCAGCATCGGTCGCGTCGGCGCCAGCGGCATCCGTCGCATCCGCGCCAGCGGCATCGGTCGCGTCGGTACCAGCAGCATCCGTCGCATCGGTACCAGCGGCGTCCGTCGCATCGGTGCCGGCGGCATCAGTCGCATCGGTACCAGCAGCATCGGTTGCGTCGGTACCAGCAGCATCCGTCGCATCCGTGCCAGCGGCGTCCGTCGCATCCGTGCCAGCGGCATCGGTCGCATCCGTACCTGCAGCGTCCGCCGCATCCGCGCCAGCGGCATCAGTCGCATCCGTACCAGCGGCATCGGTCGCATCCGTACCTGCAGCGTCCGCCGCGTCGGTGCCGGCGGCATCCGTCGCATCGGCGCCAGCAGCATCCGTCGCATCGGTACCAGCGGCGTCCGTCGCATCGGTACCAGCGGCATCCGTCGCATCCGCGCCAGCGGCATCGGTCGCGTCGGCGCCAGCGGCGTCCGTCGCATCCGTACCAGCGGCATCCGTCGCATCCGCGCCAGCGGCATCGGTCGCATCGGTACCAGCAGCATCCGTCGCGTCGGTACCAGCAGCATCCGTCGCGTCGGTACCAGCAGCATCCGTCGCGTCACTGCCAGCAGCATCGGTCGCGTCAGCGCCAGCAGCATCGGTCGCGTCTGTGTCGGCAGCGTCCGTCGCATCGACACCAGCAGCATCCGTCGCATCCGTGCCATCGACATCGGCTGCGTCAGCGCCAGCAGCGTCCGTCGCATCGACACCAGCAGCATCCGTCGCATCCGTGCCATCGACATCGGCTGCGTCAGCGCCAGCGGCATCCGTCGCGTCGACACCAGCAGCGTCCGTCGCGTCGACACCATCGACACCATCAGCGTCCGTCGCGTCGACACCATCGGCATCGGTCGCGTCAGTGCCGGCGGCATCCGTCGCGTCGGTACCAGCAGCGTCCGTCGCGTCGGCGCCAGCAGCGTCCGTCGCGTCGGCGCCAGCGGCGTCCGTGGCATCCGTGCCAGCAGCATCCGTCGCGTCGACGCCAGCGGCATCCGTCGCGTCAGTGCCAGCAGCGTCCGTCGCATCAGTGCCAGCAGCGTCCGTCGCGTCAGTGCCAGCAGCGTCCGTCGCGTCGACACCATCGGCATCGGCTGCGTCCGTGCCAGCGGCATCCGTCGCGTCCGTGCCTGCAGCATCCGTCCCGTCTGCGTCGGCGGCGTCCGCACCGGCGGCATCGACAGCGCCGTCGGCGTCGACCGCGTCGGCGTCCGCGCCGCCGTCCGCGTCCACGCCGCCGTCGACGTCAGCGCCGTCGCCGTCCACGTCCACCGCGGCTACCGCGCCGTCCGTGTCGGTGCCCTCCTCGCCGTCGACGCCGACGTCGAAGACCACCGTGTCATCACCAGCGGGGGCGTCCCCGATGGTCTGCGTGGCGGTCGCCGAGTAGGTGCCCTGCTCGAGGCCGAGGAACGTCACGGAGTAGTTCCCGTCGGCGTCCACGTCCGTGGTGATCGGGTCGATCCCCTCGATGGTGACCGTGACCGTCCCCAGCGGGTCGGCCGTGCCGGAGATCGGCACGTCCCGCGTGGTCGCCCCGCCGGTGAGCGGGAAGACCTGGAAGTCGAACGGCGAGTCGATGACCACCGGCACGCCGATCGTGAAGGTCACGGTGTCGGTGCCGACCTCCACGCCGTCGATCGTCTGCGTGACGATGCCGGTGTAGGTGCCCGAGGGCAGTGCGGGCGTCGCCAGCGTGAAGTCGCCGTCGTCGTCCACGGCGACGGGGTCCGTCGTCGTGCCGCCGACCGTGAGCGTCACGGTGGCGTCGGGGTCGGCCGTGCCCGTGACCGGCACGACGGTCGTCGTGTCGCCCTCGGGGAGCGGGATGAAGTCGCCGTCGTCGGGCGTCTCGATGACGACCTGGTCGACGCCGACGACGGAGACGGTGAAGTCCGCCGTGTCGCTGCCGGCCGCGGCCTCGCCGATGGTCTGCGTGACGGTCACGGTGTACTCCGCGGCTGTGAGACCGGGGAAGGTCGCCTCGAAGCGGCCGTCGGTGCCGACGACCTGCGTGATCGGCTCCTGTCCGTCCACGGCGATGACGACGGTGCCGCGCGGGTCGGCGCTGCCGGTGACGGTCACGTCGACCTCGTTCCCGCCGGCGGGGACCGTGAAGTCCTGGCCGTCGGTCGGGGCGTCGATGACCACGGCCACCGCGGGGGCGACGACCGAGAAGTCCACCGTCGCGGTCCCGGAGGGGACGCCGCCGATGGTCTGGGTCGCGGTCGCGGTGTAGTCGCCGACCGGGAGGTCGGGGAACAGCACGTCGTAGATCCCGTCGTCGCCCACGGGCTCGGACTGCGGGTCCTGGCCGGGGATCGTGACGGTGATGACGGCCCGCGGGTCGGCGGCGCCGGTCACGGGGACGTCGGCCGTCGGCACGGGGCCGGCGCTGAGGATCTCGTCGCCGTCCTCCGGCGCGGTGATGGTCACCGCGGCGGCGGGGGCGCCGACCGTGAAGGTCACCGTCTCCGTGCCGCGGACCACGCCGTCGATCGTCTGGGTGGCGGTCGCGGTGTAGGTGCCTACGGGGAGGTCGGCGAACGCCACGTCGTAGAGGCCGTCCGGGCCGACCGGCTCGGACTGCGGCTCCTGGCCGGGGATCTCGACGGTCACCGAGGCGCGGACGTCCGCCGTGCCCTCCACGGGCACGTCGACCGTCGGATCTGCCGCGGTGGTCAGGAAGACCTGGCCCTCGGTCGGCGTCGTGATCGTGAGCGCGGTGGCGGCCGCGGCGATGGTGAAGGTCACCGTCGCGGAGCCCGCGGCCTGTCCGTCGATCGTCTGGGTGACGGTCGCCGTGTAGGTGCCGGCCGGGAGGGCGGGCGGGGTGAGGGTGTACTCGCCGTCGGTGCCCACCGCGACCGGTCCGACCGTCTCGCCGCCGACGGTCAGCGTGACCTCGGCGTCGGGGTCGGCGGTGCCGGTGACGGGGACGACCGCGGTCGTCTCCCCGGCGGGCAGCTCGAACACCTGGTCGGGGGTCGGCGACGTGATCGTCACGTCGTCGGCGATGGGCGCAGGCACGGCGCGCACGGTCGATCGGGCCAGGTCGATGGTCGGCCCGTCCCCGAGGAGCGTGATGCGCAGCGCGGTCACGGAGAAGGATCCGGCGTCCACGCCGTCTCCGTCGACGAAGGAGTCCGGCGTCTGCTCGTTGACCGTGAGGCTCACCACCTGGTCGACGACCGGGAAGGCCGGGGCGAGCGCCGTGATGACGCCCGTGCTGACGCCGGTGAGGGCGGTGCCGACGGCCGGCAGCAGATCGGTGTCGGCATTCTCGCCGAGGAGCCCGGTGACGAGGTCGTCGAACAGCGGTGCGAGCACCGTGAGGTCCACCGTCGCGTTGAGCGGCGGGAGCAGCGCGGTGCGGGCGAGGCTGATGGTGGGTGCCGTGCCGGTCGTACCGCCGAGCAGGCGGTCGAGCGACAGGTTCACGTCCACGCCGAGCGTTCCGGCGTTCAGGTTCAGGAGGCCCGTCGTGAGCGGCGCCGTGATCGCGACGTTCACCGTGGTGGAGGCGCGGAGCGCGGTCACCAGCCGGTTCGGCAGCACGTCCGTGAAGATGTCCGTGATCGCCGAGTCGACGACGCTCGAGAGGAGCTCCGACGTGAGGACCGACGTGCCGGGAGCCCGGTCGTTGAGCACCTGGATGCGGTCGAGGTCCACGGTGATGGTGCCGGTGGACACGTCGATGGAGACGGTGCCGTCCTCGTTCGTGAGGGGCTCGGCGAGCGCGGCCTGCACGACGGCGGCCGTGTTCACGTTCGCCGTGGCTGTGACCGTGGGGGTCCCGACCTGGAGCGCCGCGGTCAGCACGTTCTCCCCGAGGATGTCCTCGAGGAGCGGGCCCGTCGCGGCCGAGACGTCCACCGAGCCGGCGATGCCGGGGGCGATCCCGTTCACCGCCGTCGTGAGCCGCGAGCTGATCTCCGCGACGAGCGGGCTCGTGAGCACGGCGTCGGCCGACGCGATGTCGTAATCCGGGACGGGCGTCCCTGTGCCCGTCGACGTGACGGTCGAGGAGATGGCGCCGAAGCGCAGCGAGAGGTCGGAGAGGACGTCGTCCGCGCCGATGGACGCGATGGTCGAGCCGAGGTCGACGACCGTCTGCTGGCCGCCGCCCTGTCCGACCTGGATGGCGCCGCTGTCCGACACGGCTCCGGCGGCGCCCGTGGCACCCTCGGGTCCGGCGGACGCGTACTGCTCCAGCACGCCCGCGGTCGCAGCCTGGTCGAGATCGAGCAGCGAGCCGAGCGTGACGCCCGCGGCGAGCTGCGCGTTCGCGAGCCCGTTCAGGACGTCCACGTCCAGCGGCGCGTCCTCCACCTGCTCGTCGGTGTCGCCGGGCCCGTAGGACGCGTACGCACCGTCGAGGGCGATCACCTGCGGGAGGTTCGTCAGGGTCAGGAAGCGCCCTTCGGCCTCCGCCGTGTCCCCTGGTGCGGCGTTCGCGGGCGCTGTGCCCCCGAACGCGACGATCGCCGCGGCGAGCCCGAAGGCCGTCGCGGTCGCCAGGCTGCCTCTGCGCCTGGGCATGTGTAGAGCCATGTGCGTTCCCCTCGATTGCATGGCCGGCTGCGCTCGTGGGCGCAGCCGTGCGTAACCGCGGGGCGGCCCCCACCACACCCACGGTCGTTCGAGGCTCGCATCCGGTCGCGGGACGGACAACACTGCGGGGCACTGGTCTGCGGGGTCGCGCACCACGCAGTCGGCTCAGTAGGGATCCCAGTGGCGCTACTGGTCGCAAGCCGCGGGCGGCACGACGCGAGGCCCGCGATCCGTGCGGATCGCGGGCCTCGAGGACGAGCGGGGCGGGGTCAGCCGGCGGTGGCACCGAGCGACTGCCGGGCGATCTCGAGCTCCTCGTCGGTGGGGATCACGAGCACCGCGACGGGCGACCCCTCGGGGCTCACGAAGCGCGGCTCGGAGCTGATGAGCTCGTTGCGGTCGTCGTCGATCCCGATGCCCATGAACTCGAGCCCCGCGAGCGAGCGGCGGCGCACGAGCGGGTTGTTCTCGCCGACGCCGGCCGTGAACACCACGGCGTCGACGCCGCCGAGCTGCGCCGCGTAGGCGCCGACGTAGTGGCGGATCCGGTGCCGGTAGACCCCGAGCGCGGTCTGCGCGGCCTCGTCGCCGTCGGCCGCGGCGCGCTGCACGTCGCGCATGTCGCCGAGTCCGGTGAGACCCAGCAGCCCGCTCTTCCGGTTGAGGAGCGTCTCGAGGTCGTCGAGGCCGAGGTCGGTGTGGCGGGCGAGGTGGAACAGGATCGCGGGGTCGATGTCGCCCGAGCGGGTCCCCATCACGAGACCCTCGAGTGGCGTGAGCCCCATGGACGTGTCGATCGAGCGCCCGCCCTGGACCGCGGCCGCCGAGGCGCCGTTGCCGAGGTGCAGGACGATGATCCGGGTCTCCTCCAGCGGCTTCCCGAGCAGCTTCGCGGCGGCCTCGGAGACGTACTTGTGGCTCGTGCCGTGGAACCCGTAGCGGCGGATGCGGTGCTCGGCCGCGAGCTCGCGGTCGATCGCGTACGTGTAGGCCTCGGCCGGCAGCGTCTGGTGGAACGCGGTGTCGAAGACGGCCACGTGCGGCACGTCGGGGAACGCGGTCTGGGCCGCCTCGATCCCCTGCAGCGCGCCGGGGTTGTGCAGCGGCGCGAGCGCGGAGAGGTCGTCGATGTCGGCCTTCACCTGATCCGTGACCACGGTCGGCTCGACGAACACGTCCCCGCCGTGCACCACGCGGTGGCCGACCGCGACGGGCGGCCCCTCCTCCAGCGACGGGCCGTGCTCCGCGAACGCGTCGAGCATCGCCTGGAACCCCGCGGTGTGGTCGGCGATGGGCAGCTCGCGCTCCCACGAGTCGCCGCCCGCCCTGTGCCGGGTGGATCCGCGCTCCTCGCCGATGCGCTCCACGAGCCCGGACGCGAGCACGGACTCCGTGTCCATCTCGATGAGCTGGTACTTGAACGACGACGATCCGGAGTTGACGACGAGGACGACGGGCACGGGCGGGGCTCCTGACGGGTGCGGCGGATGGGGACGGACGAGGGGACGGACGGGCGCTCAGCCCGCCTCGATCCCCTCGGCCTGGATGGCGGTGATGGCGACGGTGTTGACGATGTCCTGCACGAGCGCGCCGCGCGAGAGGTCGTTGATGGGCTTGCGCAGCCCCTGCAGCACGGGCCCGATGGCGACCGCGCCTGCGGATCGCTGCACGGCCTTGTAGGTGTTGTTGCCCGTGTTGAGGTCCGGGAAGATGAACACCGTCGCGCGGCCGGCGACCTGCGAGTCGGGCATCTTCGTGGCCGCGACCGCCGCGTCCGCCGCCGCGTCGTACTGGATGGGGCCCTCGACCGCGAGGTCCGGCCGCAGCTCCCGCACGCGTGCCGTGGCCTGGCGCACCTTCTCCACGTCGGCGCCGGCGCCCGACTCCCCCGTCGAGTACGACAGCATCGCGATGCGCGGCTCGATGCCGAACTGCGCCGCGGTCTCGGCCGACGAGATCGCGATGTCGGCGAGCTGGTCGGCGGTGGGATCCGGGTTCACGGCGCAGTCGCCGTACACGAGCACGCGGTCGGCGAGCGCCATGAGGAACACGGAGGAGACGACGGAGACCCCGTCGGTGGTCTTGATGATCTCGAAGCCCGGCCGGATGGTGTGCGCCGTCGTGTGCGCGGCTCCGGAGACCATGCCGTCGGCGAGCCCCAGCTGCACCATCATCGTGCCGAAGTAGGACACGTCGGTGACGGTCTCGCGCGCGATGTCGAGCACCATGCCCTTGTGGGCCCGCAAGCGGACGTACTCCTCGGCGAAGCGCTCCCGGAGCACCGCGTCGAAGGGGCTGAGCACGGTCGCGCGGCCGATGTCGATGCCGAGCCCGATGGCGCGCGAGCGCACCTCGATCTCCTCGCCGAGGATCGTGACGTCGGCGATGCCGCGGCTGAGGATCGTGCCGGCGGCGCGCAGCACGCGGTCGTCGGTGCCCTCGGGCAGCACGATGCGCTTGCCGGCCTTCCTGGCGCGCTCGATGAGGCCGTACTCGAACATGAGCGGCGTCACCACGTCGGAGCGGCTGACGTCCAGCAGCTCGAGCAGCCGGGACGTGTCGACGTGCTGCTCGAAGGCGGCGAGCGCCGTGTCCATCTTGCGGGCGGACTCGGGCGAGAGCCGGCCTCGGGTCTGCGTGATGCGCTTCGCGGTCTCGTAGGTGCCGAGCTCGGTGGAGATGATCGGCAGGGTCTGGTCGAGGCCGGCGATGAGCGTCTCGATGGTGGGCGACAGCGCGAACCCGCCGTTGAGCACGATGCCCGCGACCGTGGGGAAGGTCTCGGAGGCGTGCGCGGTGAGCACGCCGAGCAGCACCTCGCTGCGGTCGCCGGGGATCACGACGATGGCGCCCTCGGTGAGCCGCGCGAGCACGTTCTCCATCGACATGGCCGAGACGACGACGCCCAGCGCCTCGCGGCTGAGGAGCGCCGCGTCGCCCTTGACGAGCGTGCCGTCGACGGCGTCGAGCAGCTCGGCGACGGTGGGGGCGACGAGGAATGCGTCCTCCGGGATCGCCCAGACGGGCACGTGCGGCGCCCGCGCCTGCAGCGACGCGGGGACGGCGGCGGGGATCGCGGCCGTGATGGCGTCGAGCTGCTCGGGGTCGGCGCGGTTCACGACGACGCCGAGGAGGCCCGCGTGCGCGGTGACGAGCTCGGGGATGGCGAGGTCGGCGATCTGGCGCATCTCGTCGGGGCTGCGGCCGCCCGTCTCGTCGGTGCGGCGGCCCGTGAGCACGAGCAGCACGGGGGCGCCGAGGTTCGCGGCGATGCGCGCGTTGAAGGACAGCTCGGTGGGGCTGCCGACGTCCGTGTAGTCGCTGCCGACGATCACGACCGCGTCGCACTTCGCCTCGACCGCCTTGTAGCGCTCGACGATGCGGGAGAGGGCGGCCTCGGGATCCGCGTGCACGTCGTCGTAGGTGACGCCCACGCACTCGTCGTAGTCGAGGTCCACGCCGTCGTGCGAGAGCAGCGCCTCGAGCACGTAGTCGCGCTCGACGATGGAGCGCGCGATGGGCCGGAACACGCCCACGCGCTGGATCTGGTGGGTGAGGGTGTCGAGCACCCCCAGCGCGACCGTCGACTTGCCCGAGTGCCCTTCGGCGGACGTGATGTAGATGCTCCGAGCCATGCCCGCAAGCCTATGGGCGTCGCCTGCACGGACACCCGCGTGTTAAAAGGAGAAGACCCCTCGCGCACCTGCCAGAGCCCGGCTGCCCTTGCTGCGTCTCCGCCCTGGGGGAGTTCACCTGGATGGCACCACGCGAGGAGCCGACACCGAGTGTACCCGACGCGCGGCCCCCGACGGTCGGCGCCGGCCCGCCCAGGACCCGGTCACGAAGCGCGCGTACCGTGGAGGTCATGCGCATAGTCATCGCCGGAGGACACGGCCAGATCGCCCGACTGCTCGAACGACGTCTCGCCGACCAGGGCCACCAGCCCGTCGGCATCGTCCGCAACCCGGACCACGCGTCCGACCTCGCCGACGCCGGAGCGGAGGCGCTCGTGCTCGACCTCGAGAAGAGCGACGTCGCCCAGGTCGCCGAGGCGCTCCAGGGCGCCGACGCCGTGGTCTTCGCCGCCGGCGGCGGGCCCGACTCGGGCCCCGAACGCAAGCTCACCATCGACCGCGACGGCGCCATCCTGCTCGCCGACGCCGCCCAGCAGGCGGGCATCACCCGCTACGTCATGATCTCCGCCATGGCCGTCGACGGCTTCGACCCCGACAGCGACGACACCTACGAGATCTACCAGCGCGCGAAGTCCGAGGCCGACGCGGACCTCCGCGCCCGCGACATGGACTGGACCATCGTCCGTCCCGGCGGCCTCACCGACGACCCCGGCACCGGCCGGATCCAGGTGGGCACGTCCACGGGCCGCGGCACCATCCCCCGCGCCGACGTCGCCGAGATCGTGGCGACCGCGCTCGTCGACGGCACGGGCGTCCGCGTGCAGTTCGAGGCGGTCTCGGGCGAGGAGCCCGTCGCCGAGGCCATCGCGGGGCTGCGCTACTAGCCGCACCCGCCAGGCGCGCGTCCCGCGCGCGTCCGGATGACGGCCCCCTCCTCCCCGGAGGGGGCCGTCATCCGCTTCCGGGCTGTGAAGGCACCGGGTCGTGCCGCGGGCGACGCGACGGGTCGACGGCACCCGAAGCCGTCGTCCTCCCGCGCGTCGCACGCATCGTGCGCCGGAGCGCACCGTCCGGAGCATCCCCATGCCCGGACATGAGGTACACGCTAGGAGCGCCGGATCGTGTCCCCCACAGTGCCGACTACTTATTTCCGCGGCGCATCCGATCAGTAAAGGTCGGTGCGGCTTCTCGGATCCCCGCATTCCGCGCAAGATGGATCCATAAGGACCGCGCAGCCTCGGGGGATGCCGCGTGGACCACCGCTTTCCGCGACGGGGGTCACATGAAGCAGATGACGCACACCTACATCCGGTCGAGCGCGCGCGTCGAGGACGCGGCTCCCGGCCGCGCCGGACGCGCCCGCGACCTCGAGACGCTCGAGCGCTGGCTCGCGGCGGGCACGAGCGTCGTCGTCACGGGCAGCGTCGGCTCCGGCCGCAGCCACGTGGCTGGCCGCGTGGCGGACGCCCTCACCCGCAACGGCCTCACGGTGATCCGCGCCCACGCCTCGACGCCCGACCTCGCGGACGTCCTCCGCCGGGTCATCGACCAGGTCCCGGGGATCCGCTCCGCGCGCCCGCTGCCCGCGGCGCGACCCGTCGTGGTCATCGACGACGCCCACCTCATGCCCCCCGAGCTGCGCACCGCGCTCGCGGACGCGCGCGCCAGCGAGCGCTGCACCCTGCTCGTGACCGTCGACGACACCGGCGGCGACGCGCGCCAGCTCCGGGCCCGGGATCCGGAGCCCGGCGGGGACGCGGCCTCGCGCACGGCGCAGGCGTCCCACGAGATCCTCGGCCTCTGGCGCAACGGCTACGCCGAGCGGCTCGACCTCTCCCCGCTCGACCCGGCCGAGGTCGACCGCATGATCGACTCCATCGCGGGCCAGGTCGCGCTCGACCAGGCCACACGGGTCCAGATCCAGCGGCGCAGCGGCGGCCGCCCGTTCCTCGTCCGCGAGCTGACCTTCGAGGCGCTCGAGACGGACGGGACCGACCGGACGGTCACGGGCTACGCCTTCCCGAGCTCGCACGCGCCGCGGGCCCGGATCCTGGAGCTGGTCTCCTCGCGCGTGTCGATGCTCGGCGACGACGAGCGGAGCACCCTCGTGCTGCTCGCGCGCCTCGACGGCGTGCCGTACCAGCGCGCGGCCCGCCTGTTCGGCGAGACGATCCTGCGGGTGCTCGGCGCCCGCGGCCTGGCACGCGTGCAGGCCCAGGGCGACCGGATCCTCCGCGCCGACCTCCTCGAGGCCGAGGCCGCGCTCGCCCGCACCGACCCGGACGCCGTCGACGCCCTCACCCGCCGGGTCGTCCGCTCGCTCCTGCAGGAGGCCTCCCACGGGGTGCCGCTCAGCCCCAAGGAGAGCCTGCTGATCGCCCGCACGCTCACCGACGACGACCGGCGCGACGCGCTCGAGCGCTTCGGCGCGGGCACCCTCGCGGCCGTGCACCTCGTCGCCGCGCGGCTGGCGAACGACGTCGGCATGACCCACGACGCGCTCGCCTTCGCCGGCGTCGCCGGCCACGGCGGCTCGGACGCGTACGCGGCCTGCGAGAGGGCGCGCGCCCTCACCGTCCTCGGCAACCCGGCGCGCGCGATGGAGGTGCTCGAGGCGCTGGACGCCGCGGCCCTCACGCCGGCCGAGCGCGTCGAGGCGCTCCACTGGCGCGTCCTCTCCACGCACGCCGCCCTGCCGGGGACGGACCGCGTCCGACGGCTGCTCGACGGGATCGCACAGGGCCCGGACGCGGATCCCGACGAGCGCGCGCAGGCCGGCGTCATCGGCGCGTCCATGTCGCTCGGGCTGATGGAGTGGGAGGCGGCGCTCACCGCCGCCCGCGACGCCGCCGCCCTCACGTCGAGCCCGCTCGTGCAGCTCCGGGCGCAGCGCTCGGTCGTCCTCGCGCTCGGCCACCTCGGGCGCGGCGCCGAGCTCGGCGACGCCATCGACCAGGGCCTCGCGCTGGTCGCCCGCCGCGCCGACTGCCGCGGGACCTACGCCGACATCCTCCTCGAGGAGGCGCGCCTCGAGCTGCTGTCGGCGAGCGCGTTCAGCCGGCGCCTCTGCCGCCTCGACCTCCCCGACCTCGAGCGCGAGCTCGACGCGTGGGTCGAGTCGGCGATCGCGCAGGACGCGCAGTGGTTCATCCCCGTCCTCGGCGCGATCACGGGCGGCGTCGCCCTCGACCTCGGCCGGCTCGACCGCGCGGAGGCCGAGCTGACCATCGCGGACGACCGCCTCATCGGACCGGACATCGGCACGTGGCGGCTCTGGATCGGCATGCAGCGCGCCCGCGTGCTCGCGCTCCGCGGCCGCACCGACGAGGCCGAGCGCATCGCCACGGAGATCGCGCACCGCGCGGATCCGCGCTACCCGTACCAGCGCATGCTCGCCGAGGGCGTGCGCGTGGAGATCCTGGCGTCGCGCGGCCGGCCGGACGAGGCCGCGACGCTGCTCCTCGACGCGGGCGACCTCAGCGGCGAGGCGCACGCGCTCCGGGCGGGCATGCTCTTCCGGGCCTGGACGCTCGGTTCCACGGATCCCCGCCTCGTCGC
>NZ_QWGT01000038.1 GCF_003576405.1 Clavibacter lycopersici | reverse complement strand
GGACGCGGCACGGCCCGGCGCCGGAGCGCCGGGCCGTGCCGGGTCGTGGGTCAGCGGCCGTCGCGCGGCGGGGTCAGGCCGAAGCTCTTCGCCCACTCCCGCTCGCTCGTGATCCGGGGCAGCGCCGCCCGGTACGCGGCGCGCAGCTGCGGCCAGCGCGCGAGGATCCGGGCCCGCAGCACGATGCTCGTGACGAGCATCCTGCGGAACGTCGCCGGGTCACGCCGATGCAGCAGCGCCGCCGATCCCTCGGCGTTGGACACGAGCACGCTGTCGTAGTTCGGGACGACCCACCAGCGCGCGTCCGCGAACGCCAGGTGCGCCTCGGGCGCGTGCTGCGCGGCCGGCTTCACGGGGGTGAAGGCGTGGCGGAGCACGACGCGGGCCAGCCAGATCGGCCGGGTGAGGGCGTTGGGCGCGCGGTACTGCCGCGGACGGCGGCGTGAGGCGAGCGTCCCCTCGACGGCGGGGAGCTCGTCGCGGTCCTTGATCGCGACCCCGTCGGTGAAGCCCTTCGCGAGCTCCCGGGTCTTGGCGAGGCGCGTCACCATGTCCTGGTGCAGTCCGCGCGGCCCGCGGAGGATGTTGCGGTACGCCTCGTGTCGCGCGGCCAGCGCGAAGTACTGCATGGAGACGAGGTGGCGCACGTCGGTGGCGAGGTTGGCCGTGAGCAGCCGGCCGCCCCGCGGGAACGGCGAGTGCAGGAGCGCGACGATGAGCCGGTTGCGCGCGTGGAAGAACGCCTGCCAGTCCTGCGAGTCGTCCTTGTCCACCCAGGAGACGTGCCAGACGGCTGCACCGGGCAGGGTGACCGTCGGGACGCCGTGCTCGCGGGCGCGGAGCGCGTACTCGGCGTCGTCCCACTTGATGAACACGGGCAGCGACAGGCCGATCTCGCGGATCGTCTCGACCGGGATGAGGCACATCCACCAGCCGTTGTACGCGGCGTCGACGCGGCGGTGCATCCAGCGGGTCTGGCGGAGGTTCGACGAGGGGAAGTCGTGGCGCGTCGGCGTGACCGGGCCCCACATGAAGTTCCACATGTCGAAGCCCTCGGCGTACGCGTGCAGCTTGCCCTTGTCGTACATGTCGAACATGTGGCCGCCGACGATGGTGGGCTTGACCGCGAAGTCGGCGAACTTCAGCGCGCGGCGGATGCTCTCCGGCTCGATGGTGATGTCGTCGTCGAGCACGAGCACGTAGTCGGACGCGCCGGCCTGCAGGGTCTCGTACATGCCGCGCGAGAAGCCGCCTGATCCGCCGAGGTTCGCCTGGTCGATGACGCGCAGGCGTCCGCCGAGGAGCTCCTCGGCGCGCGGGAACTCGGGCTGGTCGACGATCTTCTGCGTGCCCTGGTCGGTCACGAAGATGTTGTCGATGAGGCGAGTGACCTCGGCGTTGGCGCCGATGTCGGTGAGCAGCTTCACGCAGTACTCGGCGCGGTTGAGCGTCGTGACGGCGAGGCTCACGGATCCCGTAGAGCCGTTCCGGGTGACGGTGCCCTCGGGCGCGAACCACGCGGCCTGCACGAGCGAGAGGTCGGCCTCCTCGCCCACGAGGTCGAACCAGTACCAGCCGCCGTCGGCGAAGTTCGTGAAGGGCAGCTCGAAGGTGCTCGTGGTGGCGCCGTCGAGGACGCGCCCCTCGACCTTCTGGATGACGCCGCGCGCGTTGGACCGGTACACGATGACCTGGCCCTGGCCCTCGGTCATGACCTCGAGCACCACAGCCTCGAGCGACGTGTGCGCGCGCCAGTAGGCGGCGGGGAACGCGTTGAAGTAGGTGCCGAACGAGACCTTGCGGCGGTGCGGGACGCGGAAGCCGCCCTCGCCGTCCATCGCGCTCAGGATCCCGATGTCGGACAGGCGCACGACGGCGCGGTCGTGGTCGGCGTCGATGACCTGCATGTTCGTGCCGTGCTTGCGCCGGTCGACCACGGGGATGCTCGTCCAGTAGTCGGCGTCGACGTAGAGCGGGACGGTGTCCGGGTCGTGGTCCGTGGGGAAGATGACGCGCTGCAGGAGCAGCGCCTCGTCGCGGCCCGTGGCCTCGATGAGCGCGTCGGCCATGATCAGGATCCTTCCGTCGCGGCCGGCGCGAGCACCGGCTTGAGGACGTTCTCGTACATCGTGAGCGCCGACCCGATGGCCATGTGCATGTCGAGGTACTGGTAGGTGCCGAGGCGTCCGCCGAAGAAGACGCCCTCCTCCGCCGCGGCGAGCTCGCGATATCGCAGGAGGCCCTGGCGGTCGTCCGGGGTGTTGACGGGGTAGTACGGCTCGTCCTCGCGCTCGGCGAAGCGCGAGTACTCGCGCATGATCACCGTCTTGTCCTCGGGGTAGTCGCGCTCCGGGTGGAAGTGGCGGAACTCGTGGATGCGCGTGTAGGGCACATCGGCGTCGGCGTAGTTCATGACCGGGGTGCCCTGGTGGTCCTTGACGGGCAGCACCTCGCGCTCGAAGTCGAGGGTGCGCCACGAGAGCGCGCCCTCGGCGTAGTCGAAGTAGCGGTCGATCGCGCCCGTGTAGACGACGGGGACGCGGCCGACGGTCGACGCCTTCGTGACCTCCTGGGTGTCGTCGAAGAAGTCGGTGCTCAGCCGGACCTCGATGTTCGGGTGGTCGGCCATGCGCTCGATCCACGCCGTGTAGCCGCCGACGGGGAGGCCCTCGTACTTGTCGTTGAAGTAGCGGTTGTCGTAGTCGTAGCGGACGGGGAGCCGGGAGATGACCTCGGCGGGGAGCTCCGTGGGATCCGTCTGCCACTGCTTCGCGGTGTAGTCGCGGATGAACGCCTCGTACAGCGGGCGGCCGATGAGGCTGATGCCCTTCTCCTCGAGGTTGCGGGCGTCGCCGGCCTCGAGCTCGGACGCCTGCTCCTGGATGAGGCGCCGCGCCTCCTCCGGCCCGTGCGCCGAGCGGAAGAACTGGTTGATGGTGCCGAGGTTGATAGGCAGCGGGAAGACCTCGCCGCGGTGGTTCGTGTACACCTTGTGCACGTAGGGCGTGAACTCCGTGAAGCGGTTGACGTACTCCCACACCCGCTCGTTGGAGGTGTGGAAGAGGTGCGCCCCGTAGCGGTGGACCTCGATGCCCGTCTCCGGGTCGGCCTCGCTGTAGGCGTTGCCGCCGATGTGGTCGCGGCGGTCGATGACCAGCACCCGGAGGCCGAGCTCCTCCGCCACCCGCTCCGCGATCGTGAGGCCGAAGAATCCGGATCCGACTACTACGAGGTCATGGGCCATGGAGGAGGGGTCCTTTTCGTGTCTTGGGGGGTCGTCGCGTCGCGACGGCTCAAGGGTACCCTCCCGGATCAGGGGGTGCTGCGACCCGCGCCGGAGCCCCCGGCGAAGACGCGTCCGTACGCCCAGCGGCGCAGGCGCTCGGGAACCAGGCGGTATCCGCCGCGGATCGCGACGTTGCGGACCGCCTGGTACGGCGTGGTGAACCGCCGCCGCCGGAACTCCCGCTGGAGGCGGAGCTCCGCCCGCAGCTGGGAGAGGCCGCCGCGACGCGCGTAGGCGCCGTCGCTCACGCGGTACATCACGAGGGGCTCGGGGATGTTCTCCACGCGCGCGCCCGCCTGCACCATCCGGGCGAAGAGGTAGTAGTCCTCCATCAGCCCGATGTCGATGTAGCCGCCCGCGGCGCGCACCGCGGAACGGCGGTAGACGACGGTCGGGTGGTTGAAGGGGTCGTGGAACCGGGCGTAGCCGCCGATGCGCGCCGCCCCGGTGGGGGGCGTGCGCGTCCCGACGATGGTGCCGAACTCGTCGGCGAACTCGTACATCCCCGTGCCCACGAGGTCGAGCCCCGTGCCCATCAGCTCGAGCTGGCGGGCGAAGCGCTCGGGCAGGGAGATGTCGTCGGCGTCCATGCGCGCGACCACGTCGTGGGCGCAGGCGTCGAGCCCCCGTTCGAGCGCGTGGGCGAGGCCCACGTTGCGGGCGAGGCGCACGACGGACGCCTCGACGGGCGACGAGGCGACGGCATCGTCCACGGCGCGGGCGAGGGCGGTGGAGATCGGCCCGTCCTGGACGACGACGACCTGGTCCGGACGCAGCGTCTGCTGGTCGACGGAGCTGCGGAACGCACGCACGAAGTAGTCCGGCTTGTCGCCCGAGTACACGGGGAGGAGCAGGGAGAAGGGCTCCGTCACGCGCGCGCCCCCGCGTCCGCCTCGACGCGCGCCACGTCGTCGCTCGCGGCGCCGAGCCCGGCGAGGACCTCGACGTTCGGCCGCGGCCGCGTGAGGAGCCCCGACCGCAGTCCGCGGACCAGGCCGGATGCGAGGAGGCGCCGATCGCCGGACCGGGCGATCGTGCGGATCCACGACCGGAGCGCGGCAGCCGTGTAGAGCACGCGCTCGACGGCCGTGAGCGAGGGCGACAGCCGCATCAGCCACGCCTTGTTGCGGACCTCGTAGAAGAACCGCGCGCCGGGATCCACGTCCGCGGCCCCGAAGGTGCGCGTGCGGTGCTCGACGGTGCTCGCCGAGCTGACGAAGCCGCGGCCTCGGCGGAGGAGCCGGGTGCTGTACTCGAAGTCGTCGTTCCAGAGGAAGTAGTCGGCCACGGGGAGGCCGTGCTGCCGCACCGCGTCGGCCTCGATGAGCAGCGAGACGAACGAGGCGCTGCGGACCGGGTAGGCGCCCTGCTCCGCGGCGCGGCGGATGGAGGAGCGGGAGGCGCCGGGTCGGACGCGCGGCGTGTTCATGGGGTGCGGCCGGCCGTCGACCCAGCGCACGGCCGAGGCGAGGAGCACGGTGCCGTGCGGCGCCGTGCGGCGCGTCGCGACGAGGGCGGCGAGGGCACCGGGATCGGGGATCGTGTCGTCGTCCATCAGCCAGACCGCGTCGGCGTCGTGCACGGCGAGGGCGCGGGCGATGCCGACCGTGAAGCCGCCGGCGCCGCCCGTGTTGCGCGGCAGGACGACGAGGTCGGCGGAGGGGAACCGCTCGCGGATCACGCCAGCGGTCCCGTCGGACGACGCGTTGTCGACGACCACGACCGCATGGGGTGCCGTCGTCTGCGCCGCCAGCGCGGCCAGGGTCTCCTGCACGAGCTCGCGGCGGTCGAAGGCCACGACCACGGCGACGATGCGGTCGCTGCGGCTCACGTCGGACGGCATCCGGTCTTCCCCTCGATCGTGGTCCGGGCGCGCATGCGCCGACCGGACCCCGACGCCCTCCTGGCGGCTCGGATCGGCCGGGGCGCGCCGGGCTCCCCCGATGGTAGCGGGGGCGCACGGGGCGGTCGGTCAGCCCTGCCGGTCGGCCGACGCCGCGAGCGCCGCGAGGTAGCTGCCGTACCCGCTCTTGATCAGCGGAGCCGCGAGCGCCTCCAGGGCCTCACGGTCGATCCACCCGGCGCGGTACGCGATCTCCTCGATGCAGCCGATCTTGAAGCCCTGGCGGTCCTCGATGACCTTCACGTACTCGGATGCCTGCATCATGCTCTCGAACGTGCCCGTGTCGAGCCACGCGGTGCCGCGGTCGAGCACCTGGACGCGGAGGCGTCCCGCCTGCAGGTAGTGGTCGTTGACGGCCGTGATCTCCAGCTCGCCGCGCTCGCTCGGCTGGATGCCCTTGGCGATCTCGACCACGTCGTTGTCGAAGAAGTAGAGGCCGGGCACCGCGTACGCGCTCTTGGGCTGCGCGGGCTTCTCCTCGATGGAGACCGCCGTGAAGTCGTCGTCGAACTCGACCACGCCGTAGGCCGTGGGATCGGCCACGTGGTACGCGAAGATCAGCGCGCCGTCGATCCCGGTGTTCTTCCTGAGGCTCGTGCCGAGGCCGGCGCCGTGGAAGATGTTGTCGCCGAGCACCAGCGCCACCGAGTCGTCGCCGATGAACTCCTCGCCGATGACGAATGCCTGCGCGAGGCCGTCGGGCGAGGGCTGCACGGCGTACTCGATGCGCATGCCGAGGTGCGAGCCGTCGCCGAGCAGGGCCCGGAACTGGTCGTTGTACTCGGGCGTCGTGATGATGAGCACCTCGCGGATGCCCGCCATCATCAGCGTCGACAGGGGGTAGTAGACCATCGGCTTGTCGTAGATCGGCATCAGCTGCTTGCTGATGCCCTTCGTGATCGGCCAGAGCCGCGTGCCGGAACCGCCGGCCAGGATGATGCCCTTCATGGTCAGCTCGCCTTCTGGGAGTCGTGGAAGGCGCGCATGTCCGACCAGGTGGGGAGGAGTCCGGCGGCCGCCGCCTCGGCGAGCGTCGGGGCCTCGAGGTCCTTCGGGGACAGGAGCGGCTCGCCCGCCTCCTCGGGGAACCGGAGGTCGAGGTCGGGGTCGAGCGGCGTGATGCCGTGCTCGGCCGACGGGTTGTAGGTGTCGCTCACGAGGTAGGTGACGGCCGCGTCGGCGGTGAGGGCCACGAAGCAGTGGCCGAGGCCCTCGGAGATGTAGACGGCCTTGTGGGTCTCGGTGTCGAGCCGCACGCTGTCCCACTGCCCGAAGGTCGGGGATCCCACGCGGATGTCGACGACGAAGTCGAGCACGGCGCCGGAGACGGCCTTCACGTGCTTCGCCTGGCCGCGCGGCACGTCGGCGAAGTGCACGCCGCGGACGACGCCGCGCTTGGACACGCTCATGTTCGCCTGGCGGAGGTCGAGCGGGTGGCCGACCGCCTCCTGGATCTCGTCGAACCGGTACCACTCGAGGAAGACGCCCCGGTCGTCGGTCCGCTGGACGGGGGTCAGCTCGTAGGCGTCGGGTACGGCGAGCTCTCGGATCTGCACGATCCGTAGCCTAGCGACGGGTCAGCGCGCGCCTCGGGCGCCCGGGTGGACCGGATCGCCGCCAGGCTCCCCCTCTCCGGGGGTGGGCCTGCGGAACGAGAAGCGCCCGTGGCCCACGTAGCTGATGACCGTGATCACGACCACGAGCAGCGCCTGCGCCCCGAGCCGCGGCACGCCGACCGCCACCAGCACCGGCAGGAGGACGGCGTTCAGGGTGATGGAGACGAGGTAGACGGACACGAACCTGCCGAGGTCGCGCAGGACGTGGCCCCGCACGCGGAACACCAGGCGGCGGTACAGGGCGAAGGCCGCGAGGATCGCGACGGCGTAGCTGCCGAGGAGCGGCACGAGGGATCCGGCGATCGGCTGCCCGGCGTCGTCGAGGGCGCGACCCGCGGTGGCCTCCAGCGCGGCGAAGAGCGCGAAGGCGAACACGGTGTTGAAGCCGCCGACGAGGAGGAACCGCACGCGCCGGTCGTCGAGCAGGCCGCGCAGGCGGGCGAGGGGGCGGGGTGCGGGCACGCGCCCATCCTCCTCCGCCGGGCTGCGCGCACCCCTGATGCGGGGTACGGCGGCCGCCCGTCGTGCGGCGCCCGCTCGATAGGATCGAGCGCCGGGCGCCCGAACGCGCCGGCCCATCGACGCCGGCCCACCCCTCCGGCTCCCCCGACGACAGGACGTATCCCCCATGAGGATCCTCGTGACCGGCGGCGCCGGCTTCATCGGCTCGAACTTCGTGCGCCACACGCTCGCCGACCACTACGCCGGGCTCGAGGGCGCCGACGTCGTGGTGCTGGACGCGCTCACCTATTCCGGCAACCTCGAGAACCTGGCCGCCGTCAGCGACTCGCCGCGGTGCACGTTCGTCCACGGCGACATCCGCGACGACGCCGTCCTCGACGAGTGGATCCCCCAGGTCGACGCGGTCGTGCACTTCGCCGCCGAGAGCCACGTCGACCGCTCGGTGCGCGACGCGAGCATCTTCGTCGAGACCAACGTCCTCGGCACGCAGAAGCTCCTCGACGCCGCGCTCCGCCACGACCTCAAGCGCTTCGTGCACGTCTCGACCGACGAGGTGTACGGATCCATCGCCGAGGGGTCGTGGGACGAGTCTCGGCCGCTCGAACCCAACTCCCCCTACTCCGCGTCGAAGGCCGGCAGCGACCTGCTCGCCCGCTCGTACCACCGCACGCACGGGCTGAACGTGTCGATCACGCGCTGCTCGAACAACTACGGGCCGTACCACTTCCCCGAGAAGGTCATCCCGCTGTTCGTCACGAACCTCATCGACGACAGGCACGTGCCGCTCTACGGCGAGGGCCTCAACATCCGCGACTGGCTGCACGTCGACGACCACTGCCGCGGCATCGCGCTCGTGCTCGTGCAGGGCGCGCCCGGCGAGATCTACAACATCGGCGGCGGCACCGAGCTCACCAACCGCGAGCTCACGCAGCTGCTGCTCGACGCCACCGGCCGGGACTGGTCGTACGTCGACCGCGTCGAGGACCGCAAGGGCCACGACCTGCGCTACTCCGTCGACATCTCCAAGATCCAGCGCGAGCTCGGCTACGCCCCGCAGGTGCCGTTCGAGCAGGGCCTGGCCGACGTCGTGCAGTGGTACCGGGACAACCGCGCGTGGTGGGAGCCGCTGAAGGCCCGCGCCGAGCTGCCCGCATGAGCCGCGTCCTCGTCACCGGCGGCCGCGGCATGCTCGGCCAGGATCTCGTCCCGGCCCTCGCCGCGCACGACGTGACGGCGCCGGCGCGCGCCGAGCTCGACATCACCGACGAGGCTGCCGTGCGCGCGGCCGTCGCGGGTCACGACGTGGTCGTGAACCTCGCCGCGTACACCGCGGTCGACGCGGCCGAGGAGCACGAGGACGAGGCCCGGGCGATCAACGCGACGGGCGCCGGCGTCCTCGCGCGCGCCGCCGCCGAGGCCGGTGCCCGAATCGTGCACGTCTCCACCGACTACGTCTTCGACGGATCCGCGACGACCCCGTACCCGGAGGACGCCCCGCACGCGCCCGTCTCCGCCTACGGCCGCACCAAGGCCGAGGGCGAGCGGCTGGTGCTCGACGGCCACCCGGAGGGCGCGAGCGTCGTCCGCACCGCGTGGCTCTACGGCGCAGGCGGTCCCTCGTTCCCGGCGACGATGCTGCGGCTCGCCGCGTCGCACGACACGGTCACGGTGGTCGACGACCAGCGCGGCCAGCCGACCTGGACGGTCGACCTCGCGGCACGCATCGTGGAGCTCGTGGACGCCGGCGCTCCCGCTGGCGTGTTCCACGGCACCGCGACCGGGGAGACGACCTGGTACGACCTGGCGCGCGCCGTCTTCGCCGAGGCGGGTCTGGATCCCGAGCGCGTGCGCCCCACCGACAGCGCCTCGTTCGTGCGCCCCGCTCCCCGGCCCGCGTACTCCGTGCTCGGGCACGACGCATGGGCCCGCGTGGGCCTGGCGCCCATGCGCGACTGGCGCGAGGCGCTGTCCGACGCCGCCGGGCACGGCGTCCTTCGGGCGCGCTGACGGTTACACTCGTGTCCGGTCCGATCCCGGACGCCGTCACCGATCCCGCTCCGCGCCCCGCGCGAGCCCCACGCAGTCCGAAGGGCACCACCGACGTGTCGAGCATGACGAGTTCCCAGTCCCGGGAGTTCTCGAGGCCCGGCACGGGCGCGGGGCTCCTGGACGTGTACCGCCGCCGCTACCTCCTCTCCCTCCTCGTGAAGAAGGAGGTGCAGGTCAGGTACCGCGGATCCGTGCTCGGGTGGCTCTGGTCGTACGTGAAGCCGGCGGCGCAGTTCGCGGTGTTCTTCGTGGCGATGGGCGTGTTCCTGCGGCTCAACCAGAACCAGGTGAACTACCCCATCTACCTGTTCTCCGGGATCATCCTCATCAACTTCTACACGGAGGCGTTCTCCAACTCCACGAAGTCGCTCGTGGACAACGGGGCGCTGATCAAGAAGATCTACCTCCCGCGCGAGCTGTTCCCGGTGTCGAGCACGTTCGTGGCGCTGGTCAACTTCCTGCCGCAGCTCGTGATCCTGCTGGTGGTGTGCCTCATCGTGGGCTGGTCGCCGACGCCCGTGCAGGTCCTCGGCGTCCTGCTCGGCGTCGCCATCATCGGCATCCTCGCCATCGGCCTCGGCATGCTCTTCGGCGCGGCCAACGTGTCGTTCCGCGACTCGCAGAACTTCGTCGAGCTGATCGTCATGGTCGTGGTGTGGGCGTCGCCCGTGCTCTACCCCTTCGCGCAGGTGCGCGACGTCCTGCCGGATTGGCTCCTCGTCGTGTACCAGCTCAACCCGGTCACGGCCGCCGTCGAGCTCTTCCACGCCGGCTTCTGGTACCCGACGACGGGAGGCACGGGCGACCTGCCCGAGAACCTCTGGATGTACGGCTTCATCGCCCTCGGCGTCTCGCTCCTGAGCCTCCTGCTCGGGCAGCTCGTCTTCAAGAAGCTGGAGGGGCGCTTTGCCCAGGACCTCTGAGTCGGACGCGCTCCCGCGCATCATCGTGGAGAACGTGCGCAAGTCGTTCCTCCTCCGCCACACGCACTCCATCAAGGAGACGGTCATCGCGGCCGTCCGGCGGAAGCCGCTCGCGTCGACCTTCGACGCGCTGGAGGACGTGAGCTTCCAGGTGCGGCCCGGCGAGTCGGTCGCGCTCATGGGGTTCAACGGGTCCGGCAAGTCGACGCTGCTCAAGCTCATATCGGGCGTCTACCAGCCCGACAGCGGCGAGGTGCTCGCGCGCGGCCGCATCGCCGGCCTCATCGAGGTGGGCGCGGGCTTCCACCCCGACCTCTCCGGCCGCGAGAACATCTACCTCAACGCCGCGATCCTCGGCATGGAGCAGCACGAGATCGACGCGCGCTTCGACCAGATCGTCGAGTTCAGCGAGATCGAGAAGTTCATCGACACCGAGGTCAAGCACTACTCCTCGGGCATGTTCCTCCGCCTGGCGTTCTCGGTCGCGATCCACACCGAGGTCGACATCCTGCTGGTGGACGAGATCCTCTCCGTCGGCGACGAGCCGTTCCAGCGCAAGTGCCTCGCGAAGATCCGCGAGCTGCACGACGCGGGCAAGACGCTCGTGGTCGTGAGCCACGACCTCGACATGGTGTCGGACCTCTGCGAGCGCGGGATCCTCATCCAGTCCGGGAAGGTCGCGTTCGACGGCCCGTCCAAGGACGCGGTCGAGATGATGCGCCGGAGCTGACCCGCACGCGCCGCGCCCTCCCGGGTCACCGGGGGCGGCGCCGGTACGATGGTCCTCCCGCGGGCCGACCCGACACCCGCGCGATGGAGGACCGTGACCACCACGCTGCGCGTGATCATCGACCAGCTGACCGGACCCACGCCCGGCGGCATCGGCCGCTACGCCGAGGACCTGACGAGCGCGATCGTCGCCACGACCCCGAGCGGCTGCGAGGTCGAGGGCGTGGTCTCCGCCATCACCCCGGAGCAGACGGCCGACCTCGAGCAGCGCCTTCCGGGCCTCGCCCGCATCACGCGCGTCCCGCTCCCCCGCCGCGAGCTCTCCCGCGCCTGGCAGCTGGGGCTCCCGACGCCCGGCACGACCGGCATGGTCCACGCGCCCGGCCTCCTCGCCCCGCTGCGCCGCCACGACCGCGTCAACACGAACGACCAGATCGTCGCCACCATCCACGACGTCAACGCGTGGACGCACCCCGAGAGCATGACGAGCGCCTCCGTCTCCTGGACGAAGGCCATGGCCAAGCGCGCCCGCAAGCACGCCGACGCCATCGTGGTGCCGTCGCACGCGCTGGCCGAGGAGCTCGCGCGCTACGTCGACCTGGGCGACCGGGTGCGGGTGATCGGCGGCGCCGTCAGCCCGCGCATCGCCCTGCCCGACGACCCGGCCGCGCGCGCCGCGGAGCTCGCCCTGCCGGCCGACTACCTGCTCACCGTCGGGAGCCTCGAGCCGCGCAAGGGCGTGCAGGCGCTCGTGCAGGCGCTGGCGCGGCCCGAGACGGGAGAGCTGCCGCTCCTCATCGTCGGTCCGGCGACGTGGGGCGACGTCGAGCTGGCGCAGGTGGCCGACGAGGCGGGCGTCGACCCGTCGCGCGTCCGCAGCCTCGGATCCCTCACCGACGCCGACCTCGCCGTCGCGCTCGACCGCGCCACGGTCTTCGTGCACCCCAGCCTCTCGGAGGGCTTCGGCCTGCCGGTCGTGGAGGCGCTGTCCTTCGGCACGCCCGTGGTCCACTCGGACGCGCCGGCCCTGCTCGAGGTCGCGGCCGATGCCGGCGTCGTGGTACCCCGCGAGGACGCCGACGGCTACCCGCTGCGCCTCGCCGAGGCCATCGGCGGCCTGCTGTCGGACACCCCCGCGCGCGAGCGCCTCGCCGTCGTCGGCCAGGACCGCGCCCGCGCGTTCAGCTGGCGCGACTCCGCCGAGAAGGTCTGGCAGCTGCACGCCGACCTGTAGCCGGCGCCGGCGCGGTCCCCGCGCGCGGATGGATGCGGGAGGGCCATGACAGTAGGGCACGCCGTCGTCTCGCGGCAACCCGCACAAATGCCGACGTGCACGTCCCGGGCCTGCCGTGCTCATGCCGCGGATCCCGGTTCCCCTGCGGATCCGGCGCCCGACGCGCGCTTCCCGGGCCGGACCCCCAGTAGTGGGTCGATGCGCCCGCGCGGGCCCTACGGGAAGGTCACCTGGGCCCGCTCGGGCCCGCCTACAGGGGGAGCACGACTCGATGAAGAGAAGAAGCACGACGCTGGCCGCCATGACGGCTGCCGTCGCGATGGCCGTGATGGGGCTGGTGTCCGCCGCACCGGCGAACGCCGCGCAGGGCGCGATGATCGTCCCGGCGACCGGCAGCGTCACGGGGTACTACGGGGGCTACTGCACCGCCTACGACGAGCCGCCGGCGCACTCCGGCATCGACATCGCCAACAACGGGGGCGGGCCGATCCTCGCCGCCGCGGCCGGGACGGTGACCTTCGCCGGGAACAACGGCAAGTCCTACGGCAACTTCGTGAGCATCGGCCACGATGCCAGCTTCACGACCGTGTACGCGCACCTGGCATCCTTCAGCGTCCGCAGCGGACAGACGGTCAGCAAGGGCCAGCAGATCGGCGTCATGGGCAACACGGGCGCCAGCACGGGCACGCACCTGCACTTCGAGGTGATCAAGGAGGGCGTCCAGCAGCGCGGCCTCAACGCCTACTTCGGCTGCGGGAAGACGGTGACGCGGGGCACCGCCATCGGCTATGACTTCCCCGGCCTCGGGGGCACCAGCACCGCGGCGCTGCGCATCGGGTCGCTCAGCCCCGACGGCACGCTCTCCGTGAAGGAGAACGCGCTCAACGCCGGCTGGTCCGTCGTCGCGACGCGCGTCGCATCCTTCGACCTGGCGGGTGACCGCATCGGCATCGTCGACTTCGACGGGAAGGCGTCGGTCAAGCAGGGCGCGACCAACGCCGGCTGGCAGGTCATGGTCGACCGCGGCGCGAAGGAGATCGTCCTCGACGGCTCCCGCATCGGCGTCGTCGACACGGCCAACCGCTTCAGCGTCAAGGAAGGTCCCCTCAACGCGGGCTGGGACGTCGTGGCCACCAGCGTCGCCCAGGCGGAGCTGAGCGGGACGCGCATCGCTGTCCGCGAGACGACCGGCCGGATCCAGGTCAAGGAGGGCGCGCTCAACGCCGGCTGGGATCACGTGGCCGACGGGATCGACGTGGCGATCTCGGGCGACCGGATCGGCATCATCGACGCGCAAGGCCGGGCCTCGGTCAAGCAGGGCGCGACCAACGCCGGCTGGGACCAGCAGACCACCGACGCGACCGACATCGAGCTGGGCGGCACCCGCATCGGCGTCGTCTCCAAGGGCATGCTGAGCGTCAAGGACGGCGCCCTCAACGCCGGATGGAGCGTCGTCGCCGGTCCGAACACGACGCAGTTCCTGCTCACCGGCGACCTCGTCGGGGTCGTGTCCGGCGGCAACGCAGACATGAAGCAGGGCGCGCTCAACGCCGGATGGCAGCGCCTCATGAACGGGTCGACGCGGGTGGACGTCAGCTCCTGATCCGCTTCCGCTGACGAGAGGCCGGCCACCCCTCAGGGTGGCCGGCCTCTCGTCGTCCGCGGGAGGGACGCGGGTCAGCCCGCGGACCCGTTCGCGAACTGGTCCTGGATCGCCTGGCGGATGGCCGGGAAGTCGGGCTTCTGCGAGTCGAACCGCGGCGGCACGATCTCCAGGTCGTCGATGGGCTGGTCCTTCGTCTTCAGCGCGAGCTGCGTGAAGTAGCCGAGCATGCCGCGCGGGATGTCGGTCTTCACCACCTGCTGGCCGGCCTCGGCGATCGCGTCGAACTTGGTGAGCACGTTGGCGGGGTCGAACTGCTTCAGCACCGCCTGCTGCACCTCGCGCTGGCGCGACATGCGGTCGTAGTCCGTGGTCTGGTAGCGGGATCGCGCGTACCAGAGCGCGTGGTACCCGTCGAGCTTCTGCTGGCCGGGCTCGATCCACTCGGGGATGGGCACCGGCCGGAACTGATCGTCGTGGCCCGAGCCCATGCCGATGCGGCGCTTCACGTCGATGTCGATGCCGCCGAGCGCGTCCACCATGTCGGAGAAGCCCTGCATGTCGATGAGCGCGTAGTACTGGATCGTGAGCCCCGTGACGCCCTCGACCGCCTCGCGCATCGCCTCGATCCCGGGGAGGCTGCCCTTCTCCTTCGCATCGGGGTAGAGGTCCTCCTTGTAGACCTCGACCTCGGTGTAGATCGAGTTGAGCATGCAGGCGTCCACGTCGCAGCGCTGGTAGCCGTTCGGGTAGCGCTTCTGGAGGGGCGAGCCGTCGGAGAACGGCACCTTCTCCATGTCGCGCGGGAGGCCGACCATGGTCGCGCGCCCGGTGTCGGCGTCGATGCTGACCACGGTGATGCTGTCGGGACGGAGGCCCGCGCGGTCGCTGCCGGCGTCGCCGCCCAGCAGCATGATGTTGTAGCGACCGTCGACGGGCGCCTCGGTGGCGTAGTCCCCGAAGATGCCGCCGAGGGCGCCGCGGCCGACGCCGACGATGTAGGCGGCGTAGCCCGCGGATCCGGCGGTGCCCACCATGAGCAGGACCGAGAGCGCCGCGATGATCGGGCGGGCCCGGGGCGCGGCGCGGACGATGCGCGCCAGCCGCAGCGTGTCGAGGGCGAGCACCGCCCACAGCACGGCGTAGGCCGCGAGGAGGGCCTGGATGACGACGAGCAGCCACTCCTGGGACACCAGCTGGATGAGCGCGCCGCGCGCGAAGAGCGCGAGGCCGCCGACCACGACGGCGAGCGCCCACACGGCGAGCGTCGAGGCGAGGCCGATGCGGCCGAGGCGGCGGTTCCCGGCGAGGACCTGGGCGGATCCCGGTATGAGGACGTTCAGCGCGACGAGCCACCAGGCCCGCGTGGTCATGATGCGCGGGGACCGGCTGTCGGGGTGCCGGATGGGCTGGGTGAGGCTCACGCGCGCGACGAGACCTTCTGCTGGAGCGCCGCGTTCTTCCGCTCCACGAGCTCGGCGAGCTCGGCGCGGTGGCGTGCGAGGGCGTCCGCGATGCGGTCGTCGGAGGTGGAGAGGATGCGCGCGGCGAGGAGCCCGGCGTTCTCCGCGCCGCCGATGGAGACGGTGGCGACGGGGACGCCCGCGGGCATCTGCACGATCGACAGGAGCGAGTCCATGCCGTCGAGGGTCGAAAGCGGCACGGGCACGCCGATGACGGGAAGGGTGGTGACCGAGGCGATCATGCCGGGCAGGTGCGCGGCGCCGCCGGCACCCGCGACGATCACGCGGATCCCCCGCTCGCGCGCGGTCTGCCCGTACGCGATCATGCGCTCGGGCGTCCGGTGCGCGGAGAGCACCTCGACCTCGTGGGCGATGCCGAGGGCGTCGAGCGCGAGGGACGCCTTCTCCATCACGTTCCAGTCGGAGTCGGAGCCCATCACGAGGCCGACGAGTGCAGGGGTGTCGGGATTCACGGGCTCCATGCTAGGTGCCGGATCCCCCGCACCCGCCCGCGCCACGCAGCCCGCGCGCGGCCGATCCGCCTCCGGCGTCCGCGCCCCCGCGGGATCCCGCGCG
>NZ_QWGT01000037.1 GCF_003576405.1 Clavibacter lycopersici | reverse complement strand
TCGGGGCCGCGCGGCCCTGGTCGGGCATGCCCGCCGTCGCACGGGCGAGGCGCGCGGGGATCGTCGATCCGGCCCGCGGGCTGGTCGTGGGGCCGCGGACCGGCTCCCTCCCTATGACGCGGGTCACCGGCTCACCGGGATCCGGCTCGCCGCACCCACCCGTCGTCGGGACGCGCCACCTCCCCCTCGAGCTCGAGCAGGCCCAGCACGGAGGACGTCTCGGCCAGGCCGAGGCCCGCGCGCGCCGCCACGTCCGCGGTGTGGCGTCCTCGGCGCACGGCGAGGGCGTCGAGAACGCGCACGATGCGCGGATCGCTCCGGGTGCCCGCGGCACGGGAGTCCACGCCCGCGGGGCCAGCTCCCGTCGCCGGGGCCGGGCGCTGCGCAGGTCGCGGGTACGGGTTCCGCTGGTGCGAGCCCGCCCCGCTCCAGCCCGGCAGGAGCTCCATCACGTCGTCCGCGGACGTGATGCAGACCGCCGGGGACTCGCGCAGGAGACGGTGGCAGCCCGACGACGACACGCTCGTGACCGGTCCGGGCACGGCACCGAGAGGCCGCTCCAGCGCCACCGCGTGGTTCGCCGTGTTCAGCGACCCGCTGCGCGCACCCGCCTCGACCACGACGGTCGCGGCGCTGACCGCCGCGATGAGGCGGTTGCGCAGGAGGAACCGCCACCGCGTGGGGGACGCACCGCACGGCAGCTCGGACACGACCGCCCCATCGCGTCGCATCCGGGCGAAGAGCTCCGTGTGGCCGGACGGGTACAGGCGGTCGGCGCCGCCCGCCAGGAACGCGACCGTCCGGCCTCCCGAGCCGATCGCCGCGCGGTGCGCCGCTCCGTCGATGCCGTACGCGCCACCCGACACCACGGCGACGCCGCGCTCCACGAGGCCCGCGGCCAGCTCGGCGGTGACGTGCTCGCCGTACCCCGTGGCGGCACGCGCCCCCACGATCGCCGCCGATCCCGGGAGCGCCGCCAGTGCATCCGGCGCACCCGTGCACCACAGCACGAGCGGCGCGTGCGGCCCCAGGTCGTCCGCGCCGACCGGCCAGAGCGGATCCCCCGGCACGAGCACGCGGGCGCCCACCGAGCGGGCGGCATGGAGTCGCGCCAGCGCCTCGGTCCGCACGACGCGGGGCCGCCAGCGCTCCAGCGCCCCGTCGAGCTCGCCGACGAGCGCGGCACGGCCGTCCTCCTGCAGGTCGAGCCCGGCCTCGAGCATCGCCCCGACGAGGGCATCGGCCGAGCAGCCGTCGACCACGGAGGCCAGGGCCGCGCACGCGCCGAGGACGCCGATCACTGCCCCCGCGACGCGATCGCCGGGCTCGGCGATGCCGGACCACGTGCAGCGCGCCGCCGCCTCCTCGGCGTCCGCGTCGCCGCCCTCCTCGCCCGTCTCGCGGGGATCGGGTCGGAGCGCGGCCATCAGCTCGTCCAGCTCGCCCCGGGACAACCCGAGGCGCGCCACGGAGCGGGCCCTCGCCGAGTCCGGACCTCCGACCCCGCGCTCTCCCGGGCCCGCGGCCCGCGCCCTGCTCGCGGGACGTGGCGCCGGCCTGCCATCGACCGCGTCGCGACGGCCACCTCCCGGGTCGTCGCCCGCCTCGGGGATGTCGCCCACGGCGGTCATGAGGCGCCTCGCAGGAGGAGCGCACGGCCCAGGTGATCCGCATCGGGGCTCGACGCGCCCTCCAGGTCCGCGAGCGTCCAGCCGATCCGGAGGACGCGGTCGTAGCCGCGCATGGTGAGGAGCCCGCGGTCCAGGGCGCGGTCGAGGGAGGCCGTCGCACCCCGTGCGATGCGCGCCTCCCGCCGGAGCCAGGTGCCGGAGACGTGGGCGTTGGTGCGCCACGGCGTCGCAGCCCATCGCTCCGCCGCCGCCGCACGCGCGGCGGCCACGCGGACCCGGGCCGACGCCGTCGTGACCCGAGGTGCGTCGCCCGCGGCCAGGTGCACGGCCGTCGTGACCCGGCGCACGCCGAGCCGGATGTCCATCCGGTCCATCAGCGGACCCGAGAGGCGGGCCAGGTAGCGTCGCCGCGCCTGGGGCGGACAGGAGCAGTCGGATCCCGCGACGCCGTACGCACCGCACGGGCACGGGTTGGCGGCCATGACCAGCTGGAATCGCCCCGGGAAGTGGGCGACGCCGTTCGCCCGATGGATGCTGATCACGCCCGACTCGAGCGGCTGCCGCAGGCAGTCGAGCACAGTGCCCGCGAACTCCGGCGCCTCGTCGAGGAAGAGCACTCCCCCGCTGGCGCGCACGGCCGCACCCGGACGGATCCGCCCGCTGCCGCCGCCCACGATGCCCGCGGCGCTCGCGGTGTGGTGCGGGGCCTCCAGGGGCGGCCGCACGGGCAGCTCGGGTCCCAGGCGCTCGCCGCACAGCGACCGGATGCAGCCGACCTCCAGCGCGGCCTCCTCGTCGAGGTCCGGCAGGAGGCCCGGCAGCCGCTGAGCGAGCATGGTCTTCCCCGCGCCGGGCGGGCCGAGGAGGAACATGTGGTGCCCGCCCGCGGCCGCGACGACGAGGGCCTCGACGGCCTCCTCGTTGCCGACGACGTCGCCCAGGCAGGGCTCCGCGGACTCCGGGCCGCCGAGGACACGCGTCGAGTCGGCTCCCGTCGCCGCGACCGGCCGGGCATCGTCCTCCTCCGGCTCCGGTTCGAGCTCGGCGCCGTGGTGGATCGCCGCGTCCCGCAAGCCCGCCACCGCGATGACGCGCATGTCCGGCACGAGGGACGCCTCGTCCGCATGGCAGCGCGGCACCATGACCCGGCGGACGCCCGCACGGCGTGCGGCGAGCACCGCGGGGAGGATGCCGTGCGTCGGGCGGAGCCTGCCGTCGAGGCCGAGCTCGCCGAGGTGCACCGTGCCGGCCACCGACTCGGCCGACACCGACCCGCCCGCCGCGAGCACGGCCAGGGCGATCGCGAGGTCGAAGCCGGAGCCGTGCTTCGGCAGGACCGCGGGCGAGAGGTTGACGGTGACCCGGCGGACCGGGAACTCGCACCCCGCGTTGCCGGTGGCGGCGCGGACCCGTTCTCGCGCCTGGCTGAGGGCGGCGTCGGGCAGTCCGATGAGCACGAACCCGGGGAGCTGGCTCGTGATGTCGGCCTCGACGTCGACGAGCGCGCCGTCGAGGCCCGAGAGGGCGACGGCGAGCGTGCGGCCGACGGCCATCAGCACGCGCTCCGGACGACCTCGACCGAGGGCTGTCCGCCGCGCGGCCACACCACGCCGACCACGTCGATGCGCACCGGCCCGCGCCGCTCCGGATGCGCCTGGCACCACAGCCCCGCGAGGACCCGCAGGCGCGCGGCCTTCGCTCGGGTGACCGCCTCCAGCGGGTGCCCGTACCGCAGCCCTGCACGCGTCTTGACCTCCACGAGCACGGTCGTGCCGCCGTGCGTCATCACCAGGTCGATCTCGCCCTCGCGGCACCGCCAGTTGCGCTCGACCAGGGCGTACCCGCGCCCGATCAGATGCCGTGCGGCGAGATCCTCGCCGCGTCGTCCCAGGTCCTGCTCGCGTGTCATGCGCACCTCCGCGTGGAGGATGCGCGACGACGTCGGCATGGGCGGCCCTACGCCACGAGCCCGTGCGGTGGGCCCCGATCGAGCGCCTGGGGAGGGATCCGGGGAGGAGCCCTACTCGTCGATGGCGAGCTCCTTGGGGAGCTCGAACTCCTTCGCCGACAGCTCCTCGACGTTCACGTCCTTGAAGGTGAGCACCCGGACGGACTTCACGAAGCGGTCGGAGCGGTAGACGTCCCAGACCCAGACGTCGGTCATGCTCAGCTCGAAGTAGAAGTCGTGCTCCGTGTCGCGCCGCACGAGCTCGACCTCGTTGGCGAGGTAGAAGCGCCGCTCGGTCTCGACCACGTACTTGAACTGGGACACGATGTCCCGGTACTCCCGGTAGAGCGCCAGCTCCACCTCGCGGTCGTAGTCCTCGAACTCGTCGTCATCCATGGTCCGTCGATCCTAACCGCCCCCGTGGCCGCCGCCGTCCGGCCGGGTCCGTCGCGGGACCGGCCGGCCAGGGGATGCGCATGCACCGGCCGCTCCCGACCGCGGGCAGGTCTCAGGTGCCCGGCGACGCCAGCACGCCACCCAGCCAGCTGCGCCGGTGGATCCGGGACGCCCCGACCGCGCGGATCGCGTCGAGGTGGGCGGGGCTGCCGTAGCCCTTGTTCCCGGCCCAGCCGTACTCCGGCGACTCCTCGTGCCACGCGGCCATCAGGCGGTCCCGGTGCACCTTGGCGAGCACGGACGCCGCCGCCACCGAGGCGCAGTCGCGGTCCGCCTTGACGCGCAGCCGCATCGGCACCGGACGGGCGAGCGCGGGCGTGAGCCAGTCGTGCGAGCCGTCGAGGAGCACGACGCTGTCGAGGACCGGCACGCCGAGGTGGTGGAGCTCCACGAGCGCGCGCCGCCCGGCGAGGCCGAGGCAGGCCGTGATCCCCAGCGCGTCCACCTCCTCGGCGGACGCCATGCCGACGGCCGCGTGCCGGACCCAGGACGAGACCAGCGGATGCAGGGCCTCGCGGCGCTTCTCGCTCAGCATCTTCGAGTCCCGGAGGCCCGCGGGGAACGCGCCGGCATCGAGCCCGACGGCCGCCATCCCGACCGCCACCGGCCCGGCGAGGGCGCCGCGCCCGACCTCGTCGCAGCCGATGACGAGCGTCGCACCGGCGCCGAGGAGCTCCCGCTCCAGCTCGAGGGTCGGATCCGCGACCGGCATCAGCCGGCGGGGACCGCGTCGGGCACGTCGCCGAACGTCTCGGGGTGGTCGCTGAGGATCGACCAGCGGTCGATGGGCCACGTGATGACGAAGGCGCGGCCGACCACGTGGTCGATCGGCACGAAGCCCTTGGTGGGCCCGTCGACGTTGTAGCGGGAATCACGGGAGTTGTCGCGGTTGTCGCCCATGACCCAGAGGGAGTCCGCCGGCACGGTCACGTCGAAGTCGATGTCGGACGCGCGCGTGTCGCCGGGCACGAGCTTGACGTACGGCTCGTCCAGCGGCACGTCGTTGACGCTCATCTGCCCGAGGGAGTTGCAGCAGACGACGTGGTCGCCCGGCAGTCCGATCAGGCGCTTGATGAGGTGGTCGTTGCTGTCGGAGGCCGAGAGGCCCACCGTGGTGAGCGCCCAGTCGACCGCGGCCGCGATCGGGGGCTTGTCGACCTCGGGCGACGGGGTGAGCCAGCCGCCCGGATCGCGGAAGACGACGACGTCGCCGCGCTGCAGCGGGATGAGCCGCGGCGTGAGCTGGTTCACGACGATCCGGTCATCGACCTGGAGGGTGTCCTCCATCGACTCGGAGGGGATGTAGAACGACCGGATCAGGAACGCCTTGATCAGGATCGAGACGAGGAGGGCCACCACGAAGATGACGAGGACGTCCCGGAGGAACGTCTTCCATCCACGCGATGCGCTGCCGCTGTGCCTGCCCGAGGATCTCGTCTCCACGGGCGCCGTGCTGTCTGTCATTTAACCGCCTGAGCTCCCGGCAAGCATATGCGCCGGGAGCTCAGTGGGATGACAGGTGGGGATGCGCTAGGAGCGCTTCTCCTTGATCTTCGCCTTCTTGCCGCGCAGGTCGCGCAGGAAGTACAGCTTGGCGCGGCGCACGTCGCCGCGCGTCACGACCTCGATGTGGTCGATGACCGGGGAGTGCACCGGGAAGGTGCGCTCGACGCCGACCTGGAAGCTGACCTTGCGGACGCAGAACGTCTCGCGGACGCCCTCGCCCTGACGGCCGATGACGATGCCCTGGAACACCTGGATGCGCGAGCGGCTGCCCTCGACGATGTTGACGTGGACCTTGACCGTGTCGCCGGCGCGGAAGTCGGGGATGTCCGACCGCAGCGACGCCTTGTCGACGGAATCGAGGATGTGCATGGTGTACCGCTCTCTGCAACCGCCACGGGTCGACTGCGCATCAATGTCTGGAAGGGGAACGGCCCGCATGAGTGGCCGACTCCCCCGTGGCAGGGTCGGCGGCAGGCACGATCGCCCATTGTGTCACCTCGGGCGCGTCGAGCGCAAAGCGCGGGGGCCCAGCGCGGTCGATCAGTCCAGCCGGATGGTGCGCCCGGCGTCCGGGCCCTCGGCGGCCTTCCACTCCGGCGGTCGCGGCTGGGCGTCCCGCTCGATGACCGCGATGACCTCCTGCATCCGCTGGCGCGTCTCCGCCAGCAGCTGCCGGACGGCCAGCGCGACGAGCGCGACGGCGGCCAGGGCTGCCACGACCGCGCACCAGGTGCTGACGACGGAGTACGTGCCCGTGCCGATCACGGCCAGGGTCAGGACGCCCATGGACACGGCGTCCGTCGGGGACACGGCCCGGGCGGTCCGCACCGAGCGCCGGGCCAGCGTGATGCCGAGGGCGGCGAGCAGGGCGATGCCGAGGCCCGCGGCCGCGAGCATCACCAGGAGGAGCTCCCATCCTCCGGAGCCGAACGCCGCCCAGCCGACGAGGAGCCAGGCGGGGAGCACGACGACCGCGGCGAACTGCCAGCGGTAGAGCGCGCGGCGGAGTCGGAGGGCCGGGGGCTGCTGCATGCGCCCATGCTACGAAGGGATCCTGGGCGCCGCGGGAGGGTCCGCTGAGGCGGGCTCCCGTAGGATCCATCGCGTGATGGAACTGCGAACGCCCGCTGAGATGGACCAGATGCGACCCGCCGGGGAGTTCGTGGCCTCCGTGCTCACGGCCCTGGCCGCACAGGCCGACGTGGGGGTCAACCTGCTCGATCTCGACCGCGAGGCGCACCGCATGATCCGCGCTCGCGGCGCCGAGTCCTGCTACATCGACTACCACCCGTCCTTCGGCGCGATGCCCTTCGGCAAGGTCCTCTGCACGTCCGTCAACGACGGCGTGCTGCACGGGCTCCCCCACGACTACCGGCTGCAGGACGGCGACCTCCTGAGCCTCGACTTCGCCGCGTCCGTAGACGGCTGGGTCAGCGACTCGGCCGTCAGCGTCATCGTCGGCACGCCCCGCGAGGAGGACGTCCGCCTCATCGAGGTGACGACCGCCGCGCTCGAGGCGGGGATCCGCGCGGCGCAGCCCGGCGGCCGCACGGGCGACATCTCTGCGGCCATCGGCGCGGTCGCGACGGAGGCCGGCTACTCGGTCAACACCGACTTCGGCGGGCACGGCGTCGGGCGCACCATGCACGGTGATCCACACATCGCCAACCAGGGCCGGCCGAACCGCGGCGTGCCGCTGCGTCCCGGCCTCGTGATCGCGATCGAACCGTGGTTCCTGCAGAGCACCGACGAGATCTACACGGACAAGGACGGCTGGACCCTCCGGAGCGCCGACGGCTCGCGCGGCGCGCACATGGAGCACACCGTGGCCATCACGGAGTCGGGCCCGCTGATCCTCACCGCGCGCTCCTGACGTCGCGCCGTCCGGGCCCCGCCGAGCTACTCGGGCAGGAGGTCAGGGCGGACGCGGCGCGTGCGCTCGAGCTGCTGCTCGCGACGCCATGCCGCGATCGCGCCGTGGTTGCCGCTGCGGAGCACGTCGGGCACCGCGAGGCCGCGCCATTCGGGCGGCTTGGTGTAGCTGGGGTGCTCGAGCAGGCCGTCGGAGTGGCTCTCCTCGACGAGGCTCGCCGGGTTGCCGACGACCCCGGGCACGAGGCGCCCGATGGCCTCGATCATCGCCATGACGGCGACCTCGCCGCCGTTCAGCACGTAGTCGCCGAGGCTCACGAGGCGGACCCGGGCGCGCGTCGCGGTGTGGTCGACGACGCGCTGGTCGATGCCCTCGTAGCGGCCGCAGCCGAACGCGAGGTGGCGCTCCGCGGAGAGCTCCTGCGCCATGGCCTGCGTGAACACCTCGCCCGCGGGCGACGGGAAGATCACGACGGGATCGGTGTCGTCGCCCAGGACCTCGTCCATGGCCTCGCCCCACGGCTCCGGGCGCATGACCATGCCGGCGCCGCCGCCGTACGGCGTGTCGTCCACGGTGCGGTGGCGGTCGTGGGTGAAGGAGCGCAGGTCGTGCACGCGGAGGTCGATGAGGCCGGACTGGCGTGCGCGGCCGAGCAGGGAGATGTCGAGCACCCCGAAGAACTCGGGGAAGATCGAGACGATGTCGATCCGCATGTCAGCGGGCGTCGTCGCCCTCGGGGGCGGCGTCGGGAGCCGCGTCCGCGGGGGGCGTCGGCTGCTCGTCCGGGATCTCCTCGAAGAGGCCGAGCGGCGGGGTGACGACGAGCGTGCCGGCCTCGACGTCGACCGACGGGACGATCGCCTGCACGAACGGCACCAGCACGGTGCCGGACGGGGTGTCGACGTGGAGGAGGTCCTGCGCGGGGAAGTGGTCGACGAGGGAGACCGTGCCCACCTCGACGCCGTCGCGGAGGACCTTCAGGCCCACGAGCTGGTGGTCGTACCAGGCGTCGGGCTCGGCGGGCTCGTCGGCGGGCGGCGTCATCCAGAGGATGGCCTTGGCGAGCGACTCGGCGGCCGTGCGGTCGGCGACGCCCTCGAAGAAGCCGACGGGGTTGCTGTTGTACCAGCGCAGCTCGGTGAGCGTGAGGGTGCGGCCGTGCCAGGGCGACGACTCGGGCACCTGGAGCGTGAACTCGGCGCCGGGGACGAAGCGCTTGTCGGGGTCGTCCGTGAACAGCTCGAGCTTCACGGCGCCCTTGAGCCCGTGCGCCTTCGTGAGCCGGCCCACGCGGAACGCCGCGGGGTCACGGACGGTGTCCTCAGGAATCGGTGTCCACCACATCGACGCGGACGCGCTGGCCGTCGGCGAGAGCCGAGACGAGCGTCCGGAGGGCCTTCGCGGTGCGACCCGCTCGGCCGATGACCCGGCCGAGGTCCTCGGGGTGCACGCGCACCTCGAGGACCTCGCCGCGGGGGGATCCCTTGCTCGTCACGGAGACGTCGTCCGGGTGCTCGACGATGCCCTTGACCAGATGAGCGAGCGCGGGAGCGAGCATGGGCTAGGCCTGCTCCTCGGTCGACTCGGCCTCGGGCGCTGCGGCCTCGGGCGCGGGTGCGGCCTTCTCGGTCTTGGGCTTGAGGACCGGCTTCTTCTTCTCGTCCGCGACGTAGGCGGGCTTCGCCTCGCGGGTGCGGACGGTGGAGACGGCGTCCTTGTCGCCCTTGAAGCGACCCCAGTCGCCCGTGAGCTTGAGGAGGGCCTCGACCTGCTCGGTGGGCTGGGCGCCCACGGAGAGCCAGTACTGCGCCCGCTCCGACTGGACCTCGATGAACGAGGGCTCCTCGGTGGGGTGGTACTTGCCGATCTCCTCGATGACGCGACCGTCGCGCTTGGTGCGCGAGTCGGCGACGACGATGCGGTAGTACGGCGCGCGGATCTTGCCCAGGCGCTTCAGACGGATCTTGACAGCCACAATTCTCCTGAATTTCTTTTGTGTGGGGTGAACTGACGGCCGTGAGCGTGGGGGCACACTCGGCATTGGTTCGATGGGGTCTCGCGGCGCCTGATTAGAGGGTCGGACGATCGCGGACTCGACAGATCATCATGGCATATCCGGGGCGGCGGCGTGGAACGGGGCGTCGGCGCGCCACGCGGCGTCGCACCGGGGACGGCCCGCCCGCGCCGTGGCATGATCGACGGGACCCGGCGCATGCGCCCCGAGACCCCGTGGACGGCAGGACCCGCATGCAGATCGACTTCGCCCAGCAGCCCCCGTCCCGCGTGGGCATCGAGTGGGAGCTCGCGTGCGTCGACCGCGGCTCCGGGGAGCTCGCCGGAGCCGCGCCCGAGATCCTCCGCTCGTTCCCCCACGACGACGCGCACCCGCACGTGACCGGCGAGTTCCTCACCAACACGGTCGAGGTCGTCAGCGCGCCGCACGCGCGGGTCGGGCACGCAGTGGACGACCTGGCCCGGCTCATCGAGCGGGTGGTGGGCGTCGCGGATCCGCTCGGCATCGACCTCATGTGCGCGGGCACGCACCCGTTCAGCGCGTGGCCCGACCAGGACGTCACGCCCGACAACGAGCGCTACGCGACGCTGCTCGACCGCACCAGGTGGTGGGGGCGGCAGATGATGATCTGGGGCGTGCACGTGCACGTCGGCATCGACGACGCGTCGAAGGCGCTCCCCATCCTGAACGCGCTGCTACTGCACCTCCCCCGGTTCCAGGCCCTCAGCGCGTCGAGCCCGTTCTGGTCGGGGCAGGAGACCGGATACGCGTCCAACCGCGCCCTCATGTTCCAGCAGCTCCCGACGGCGGGCCTGCCGCCCGACCTCACGACGTGGGCCGACTACGAGCGGCTGGTCTCCGACATGACGCACGTCGGCGTCATCGACCACCACAGCGAGCTGCGCTGGGACATCCGGCCGGCGCCCAGGTGGGGCACGCTCGAGACGCGCGTCTTCGACGGCGTGTCGACGCTCGGCGAGATCGCGTCGCTCGCGGCGCTGGTGCAGTGCCTGGTGCACGACATGTCCGCCGCGCTCGACCGCGGCGAGGAGCTCCCGAGGATGCAGCCGTGGTTCGTGCGCGAGAACAAGTGGCGCGCGGCCCGCTACGGCATGGACGCCATCGTCATCCAGGACGCCGCGGGCGAGGAGGCCCTCGTCGGCGACGACACCCGGGCGCTCGTGGAGCGCCTCTCCCCCACGGCCGACGCGCTCGGCTGCGAGGCGGAGCTGCGCGGGATCCTCGACATCGTCGACCGCGGCGCGAGCTACCAGCGGCAGCTGCGGGTCGCCGAGGAGAACGACGGCGCGCTCGCCCCCGTGGTCACGCACCTCGTCGAGGAGCTGCGCTCAGGATTGGGCCGGTGACGCGGGGCAGACTGTGCAGGTGAGCCCCGCCGTCGACATCGTCATCCTCGTCGTCGCCGTGCTCGCGGCCCTCGCCGGCTGGCGCCGCGGCGCCATCGTCACCGTCGCCGGGCTCGCGGGGATCGTGCTCGGCGTGCTGCTCGCGCTCGGGATCACGCCGGCCTTCCTCGCGCTGCTCGACCAGTTCGGCGTCGCCACCGGGATCACCCGCACCATCGCGGCCGCGCTGCTCATGCTCGTCACGACCTCGCTGGTCAGCGGGATCCTCGCGCAGGTCGCGAGCGTCCTCACGCGGCTCCTCCGCCCCCGCGGCGCCGCCCGCGGACTCGACCGCGGCATCGGCGCCGTCGCGGGGCTCGCGGCCTGGGCCGTCTCGGTCTGGTTCATCGGCGGCTTCCTCGGCTCCAGCGGCGTGATCCCCGCGGTGCAGCTCGCGTCGTCGTCGCGCATCGTCCAGGCGCTCGACCGGGTCAGCCCGATCTCGAGCGGCACCGCGCTCTCCGCGCTCGACGACGCGCTCCACGACGTCGGCTACCCGCGGGTGTTCGCGAACGGCGAGGAGTCGATCGCCGACACCGCCGCGCCCGACGCCGACGTGCCCGACGCCGTGCGCCGGTCCGCCGCGAGCGTGGTCAAGATCCTCTCGTCGGCGCCCGCATGCGGCACGTCCTCGTCCGGCAGCGGCTGGGTGGTGCAGGGCGACCGCGTCGTGACGAACGCGCACGTGGTGACCGGATCCGACGAGGTCTACGTGCAGCAGGGCGGCACCGGCGAGCTGCTGCGCGCCGAGCTGGTGGTGTTCGATCCCGCGCGCGACGTCGCGATCCTCGCCGTGCCCGGCCTCACCGCGGCGCCGCTCGCGCTCGGCGACGAGCTCCGGGCATCGGACGAGGCGGTCGTCGCCGGCTACCCCGGCGGTGGGCCCTACCAGGCGACCGGGGCGCGGATCCGCGAGGTGGTCGAGGCGATCGGCACGGACATCCAGCACGAGCAGCCCGTGACGCGCGAGGTCTACTCCGTGCGCGGCACCGTGCGGCCCGGAGACTCGGGCGGCGCGCTGTTCGACACCCGGGGGCGCGTGGTGGGCCTGGTGTTCGCGACGTCGACCGTGGACTCCCAGACGGGCTACGCGATGACGCTCGACGAGATCGCGCCCGTGCTGCAGGAGGCCGGTGCGTCGACTCCGGTGGACTCGGGGAGCTGCTCGGTCTGACGCCCGCGCGTCACGCCGCGACGACGGACAGCACGTTGCCGGCCGGGTCGCGGAACCACGCGATGTCGGGGCCGTTCCCGCGCATGATCCCGCGCGCGTCCGTGGGCATCCCGGGGAAGATCGCCGTCTCGACGCCGCGCGCGGCCAGCTCGACGACCGCCTGCTCGACGTCGTCGACGCCCAGGTTGAGGACCGTGTACGTGGCGGGCTCGTGCCCGGGCTTCGGGTAGACGAGCACGCGGGCGCCGGATCCGGGGAGCACGAGGCGGAGCATCCCCATCTCGGGGACCTCCTCGACCTCGAGGCCGAGGGTGCCGCGGTAGAACGCGAGGGCGGCGGGGACGTCGTCGACGCTGAACCCGCTGAAGGCGGTGACGGGTGCGAACACGGGAGGCTCCTGACGCGGGGACCGCGACCGGGTGCCGCGATGCACGTCACAGGCTGGCACGCGGCGGCCCGCGCGTCGAGGGGCGCGACGAGGGCCCTCCCGCGTGCGCGGGAGGGCCCTCAGGTCGTGCGTCGGGTCAGCGCCCGAGGAACTTCTGCAGCGAGGCGAGCTCCTCCTCGCTCGGGGCGCCGTTCGCGCCGCCCTTGGCCGCACCGGCGAGGCCGAAGCCGGATCCCGCGGGAGCCGTGGGCCCGCCGATGCGCTGGCCGGATGCGAGGGCCGCGTTCTCCTGGGCGCGCTTGGCCGGGTTGCCGGACTTCGAGCCCTTCTTCTTCTGCTGCACGGGCTTGCGGCTCGAGTGCGCACCGGGCATCGGGCCCATGCCGGGGATCTGCGGCATGCCGCCGCGCGCGACGGTGCGCATCATCTTCGAGGCCTGCTCGAAGCGCTGCACGAGGCCGTTGACGTCGGTGACGGTCATCCCGGATCCGCGGGCGATGCGCAGGCGACGCGAGCCGTTGAGGAGCTTCGGGTTCTGGCGCTCGGCCTTCGTCATCGACTGGATGATCGCCTCGGTGCGGACGATCTCCTTCTCGTCGAAGTTCTCGAGCTGCTCCTTCATGGCGCCCATGCCGGGGAGCATGCCCATCATCTTCTTGATGGAGCCCTTGCCGCGCAGCTGCTGCATCTGCTTGAGGAAGTCGTCGAGCGTGAAGGTGTCGCTCGCGAGCTTCGCGGCGACCTCCATGGCCTCCTCCTCGTCGAAGGCCGACTGGGCCTGCTCGATGAGGGTGAGGATGTCGCCGAGGTCGAGGATGCGGCTCGCCATGCGGTCGGGGTGGAAGGGCTCGAAGTCGTCGAGTCCCTCGCCCGTGGAGGCGAACATGATCGGGCGGCCGGTGACGCTCGCGACCGAGAGGGCCGCGCCGCCGCGAGCGTCGCCGTCGAGCTTGGAGAGCACGACGCCCGTGAAGTCGACGCCGTCCTGGAACGCCTTCGCGGTCGCGACCGCGTCCTGGCCGATCATGGCGTCGATGACGAAGAGGACCTCGTCGGGGTCGGTGGCCTTGCGGATGTCCGCGGCCTGCTTCATCAGCTCCGCATCGACGCCGAGGCGGCCGGCCGTGTCGATGATGACGACGCTGTACTGCTTGTCGACCGCGTGCTTCATCGCGTCCTTGGCGACGCGCACGGGGTTGCCCTTCCCGTTGCCGGGCTCGGGCGCGAACACGGGGACGCCCGCCTGCTCGCCGACGACCTGCAGCTGCTGCACGGCGTTGGGGCGCTGGAGGTCGGCCGCGACGAGCATGGGCGTGTGCCCGTCCTTCGCGAGCCACTTGCCGAGCTTGCCGGCGAGGGTCGTCTTGCCCGCGCCCTGGAGGCCGGCGAGCATGATGACGGTCGGCGGCCTCTTGGCGAAGGTGATGCGGCGCTGCTGGCCGCCGAGGATCCCGACGAGCTCCTCGTTGACGATCTGCACGACCTGCTGGGCGGGATTCAGCGCCTGGCTGACCTCGCCGCCGAGGGCGCGCTCGCGGACGGAGGCGGTGAACGCCTTGACGACGTCGAGCGCGACGTCCGCCTCGAGCAGCGCGCGGCGGATCTCGCGGACGGTGCCGTCGACGTCCGCGGCGCTGAGCTTGCCCTTGCCGCGCAGGTTCTTGAAGGTCTCGGCGAGGCGGTCCGAGAGTGTTCCGAAGGTAGCCATGGTGGGTCCAGCTTAACCGGCGCGCGGGCGGACCCGGGCCAGCGCCCGGATCAGCCGACGAGGTTCTGCGCGAAGACGTGCGGGGTGAAGCCCGTCAGGTCGCCGATGCCCTCGCCCTGGCCGATGAGCTTGATGGGGATGCCCGTGCGCTCCTGCACGTTGAGGATGAAGCCGCCCTTCGCGGATCCGTCGAGCTTCGTGATGACGAGGCCGGTGACGCCGCCGTGCTCGATGAACGCCTGCGCCTGCGCGAGCCCGTTCTGCCCGGTCGTGGCGTCCAGCACGAGGAGCACCTCGGCGATCGGCGACTGCTTCTCCACCACGCGGCGGATCTTCGACAGCTCGTCCATGAGGCCGCCCTTGGTGTGCAGGCGGCCGGCCGTGTCGATGATGACCATCTCGGTCCCCGTGCGCATCGCGTGCTCGACGGTCTGGAACGCGACGCTCGCGGGATCCTGGCCCGGCTGCTGCGGGCGCACGATGTCGGCGCCGGCGCGCTCGGCCCAGGTGGCGAGCTGGTCGACGGCCGCGGCGCGGAACGTGTCGGCGGCGCCGACGACGACCGTGCGGCCGTAGTTGCGGAGGAACTTCGCGAACTTGCCGATGGTGGTGGTCTTGCCGACGCCGTTGACGCCGACCACGAGGATGACCGCGGGGCGGGCGCTGAGCTTCAGCGTGGGGTCGTGCTTCGCGAGGCGCTCCTCGATGCTCTCGCGGAGCATGCGCTGGAGGTCGCGCGGGTCGGTCGTGCGGTAGCGCTCGACCTTCTGGCGGAGGTCGTCGATGGTGGCCTCGGTGACGTCAGGGCCGAAGTCCGCGGTGATGAGCGCGGTCTCGAGGTCGTCCCACGTGGTCTCGTCGATCGTCGGCTTCGCGAACATGCCGCGGAGCGCGCCGGAGAGGGACCAGGGGGTGCGGGCTGCCATGTGCCCAGCGTAGCCGCGGGTCAGGAGGCGGCCTGCTCCTCCGGGGCGGGCTCGGGCGCGGGGTCGGCCGCGCCGCCGGGCTCGTCCTCGCCCGCGGATCCGGGTGCCGAGTCGGGGCGCGGCTCCCGGCTGACGCGCTGGCCGACGACCGCGCTCACGCCGTCCTGCCGCATCGAGACGCCGTAGAGCGCGTCGGCGATCTCCATCGTGCGCTTCTGGTGCGTGATCACGATGAGCTGCGAGGTGTCGCGGAGCTGCTCGAGGATCGTGAGCAGACGCCCGAGGTTGGCGTCGTCGAGAGCGGCCTCCACCTCGTCCATGATGTAGAACGGGCTCGGCCGGGCCGTGAAGATCGCGATGAGCAGGGCGACGGCCGCGAGCGAGCGCTCCCCTCCGGAGAGCAGGGACAGGCGCTCGATGCGCTTGCCCGCGGGGCGCACGCTCACCTCGATGCCGGTCGTGAGCAGCTGCTCGGGATCCGTGAGGTGGATGCTGCCGGTGCCGCCCGGGAAGAGGATCGGGAACACCCGGTCGAACGCCTTCCTGGTGTCCTCGAACGCGTCGGCGAAGACGCCCTGCATGGTGCGGTCGATGTCGTCGATGATCGTGAGCAGGTCCTTGCGCGTCGCGGTGAGGTCGGCGAGCTGCTCGGTGAGGAAGAGGTGGCGCTGCTCGAGCGCGGCGAACTCCTCCAGCGCGAGCGGGTTCACGCGGCCGAGCTGGGCGAGCTTCCGCTCCGCCTGCTGCAGGCGGGCGCGCTGCTCCTCGCGGTCGAAGGGGCGGGTGGGGACGGGCTCGGCGTCGGTCGGGTCGTCGTCGTCCGCGGGGTCGGGCCGGGTCTCCTCCTCGGGATCCGCGGCGGCCTCGGCGTCGGCGTCGGCGTCGGCGTCGGCCGCGTCCTCGGGAGCTGCGCGCGGACGCTGCCGCGGCGGGAGCGGCGCCTCCTCCGGCACGGGCACGTCGGGGCCGTACTCGGCGACGAGCACCTCCTCCCCCAGCCCCAGCTCGCTCGCGGCGCGCTCGAGCAGCTGCGAGACCTGCAGGCGCTTCTCGTAGATCTGGAGCTCCAGGCCGTGCACGTCCTCGGTGATGCCGTGCAGGCGCGTGCGCAGCTCGGCCTCCTCGCGGCGGAGGGCGACGAGCTCGGCGTTGCGGCCGGCCCTCGCCTCCTCGGCGCGGGCGAGCACGAGACGCGCCTCCGCGGTGCTGCGGTCGGCGGCGCGGACCACAGCGGGGAGGGCGTCGGCGACGGACGCGGCGCGGGCGATCTGACGGCGGCGGATCACCTGGCG